>JAAYTR010000100.1 GCA_012523685.1 Clostridiaceae bacterium
AGAAATTTGGTAAAATTATTTGATTATGATAGTATACCATACAATTAAAAACATTAGTATAGCAATTAATATAGCCGCATCGGCACTAATACCGGCCAAAGTAATCTTACCAATTGTTCCACTCCTCGATTGACTAAATCTATGAAAATAAGTAAAAAGACGACTCCTCAATGTTCTAAGTACTCTGCGCACTTTGCTAACTATAGAGCTACAACATTCAACCCCATGCTTCCATATTGACAGAATGCTCATATATATTAATTTTCCTAGACCTTCCAATGTTAGAAAGGCAGGTGGATGCCAATGAAACACTCCGCTTTTAAACCCAAACCAACATACTAAAACTCCAATAGCTAAGGTTATTACCATACTTAAAACATCGTTCAAATTCCAAAAAGAGAGCCCATCTAAAGCAGCGGTAGCATTTTTCATGCCTAATACCTGTGCCGCCGGAGCAGCAGCAATATTGACGAATGTTTTAGGCATAAGCCCAATTCCCACCATAACCACTGTAAGTAAACCCATAGCCAAATGTAATCCAGTAGACTTGTTCTCATCTACTTTAGTTTTAGCAGGCTTCCCCAAAAATATTAAATAATAAAGCTTAATAAAAGACGTCGCCGTGCCGACCCCCACCAGTAAAAACAGTCGTTCAATCCAGGTAAACCATTGTGCGCCTTTTTCGGCAGCATAGCTTACCGCATGATGGAGTAGCGTTTTACTAGCATAACCATTTAGGCCCGGTGCACCGGTAATACCCAAAACCGCTATTAGCATAAGCAAGGCTGTAAGGGGAAAGCGTCGCCAGAGCCCTCCTAATTTATATAAATTGGTTTCATTCGTACCAATATAAATGATACCTACACCCAAAAACAATGCTACTTTAAATAAGGCATGATTGACTATATGATAGATGGAGCCAATAAGGGCAAGACTTCCATCTGATCCCAGATAAAGGCCAATCCCTAAACCCAAAACTATATACCCGATCTGGCTTATACTATGATATGCTAAAAGCCGCTTGGCATCACTCTGTATCAAAGCTGTCAAAACGCCCACGAGCATAGTACAGGTGCCCAGAATAGCAAGGACGGATCCTAACTGGGAAGCCCCTCCTTGTAAATTTGTACCCCAACCAGCAAACTCGCCAACTCTTATAAGCCCATAGGCTCCCACCTTTATAAGTAATCCCGATAAGAGTGCACTACCGGGAGTAGGTGCTACTGAGTGAGCATGAGGTAACCATAGGTGTAAGGGTACCATACCAGCCTTAATTCCAAATCCCACCACTAATAGAGCGATACTCCAGGCAAATACTCTGGAGTTCGAAGGATTAACCAAACCAGAACCAATATTAGGTATTACATCGGTAGCTGAACTCATTAAAACTATTCCCAAAGCCAAAAAAAGTCCGCCAATGATACTATAGAATAAGTAGAAATACCCTGCCCTTATAGCTTCTTTATTTCGTCTATGAATAACCCAGAAGAATGATGAAATGGTCATAAGCTCAAAGAAAAGCAATAAAGTAAACATATCACCTGCCAGAAAAACTCCCAGGACTGCTGATAAAGTTAATAAGGTACATAATTCAAAAGCTTTGGTTCTGCCTTCGTGTTCCATATATTGAGGTCCATATATTGAAACAACAAGCCAAATAAAAGCAGCCGTCAGCACAAAAATAGCAGAGAGAGAATCAGCATGGAAATTCGGTGCATAAGGCCCTGGAAGATGCACTGTATAGTATAATGATAATCCTTCAAAAACACTTTTCAGGCCACAAACTCCTAAAACCAGAACTACGGCACTGGTAATCAAAGGAATATTTATAAATCTGCCCCTCTTAAAGAGGAGAAACAACGCCCCTATGAGAGGAATAACAGGAAGAATTGCAAGTATCAAAATTTTGACCTCCCTTAATTAATAAAACCAATTTACAACTGCCTCAACTCCGGGCCAAACTATACCTGGCATTAGACCAATCAAAAGCGCAACTATTACCAAAACCAGAGTTGGAGCAAGCATAAGTGAAACTCCGCCCCCCTTTTCTCCGTTTGTTTTTGTACACTCTCCCTTAAATGCATTAATAATAACTGGAACAAAACAAATTGCATTTAGGATTCCACTAATAATTAATACCACGGCAAGGGGCCATTTCCCCGCTCCTACACTACCTTTCATCAGGTAATATTTACCCCAGAAGGTATTTAGGGGTAGCATACCTATCATTCCCATTGTTGCAATACTAAACGCAACCATGGTCTTAGGAAGCGATCTGCCAATCCCCCCCATCTTGCTCACCTTAATCTCACCAGTCTTTTCAGAAATAATTCCCGCGCAAAAGAAAAGAGCGATTTTTAGCGTAGAATAGCTGATCATATGAAATATTGCGCCGGCTAATCCCCATTCATTAAGTATAAAAGCACCCAATAGAATATAGGAAAGGTGACTTACGGTCTGATAAGCCAACCGACGTTTTAAAACGTCTTGACGTGCAGCGATAACAATTCCAGCCAGGATAGTTATGACCGCAATCCAGGGAAGAATGTTTCTTATTCCCAACTGTCCAATAAGTTCATGTCCGAACACAGAATAAACAGTCCGCAAAACTCCATAAACGCCAGAATAAACTACTGCTACAGCATGCAGAAGAGCACTTACCGGAGTCGGAGCTACCATTGCCGCCGGCAACCATCTATGTAATGGCATTATTGCTGCCTTAACACCAAACCCTCCAACAAATAGTACCAAAAGCCAGTTAAGCCCGGGGCTTAATGAATTCGCTAATATTGGCCCACCGGAAAAATCTAACTTTCCGGACCATGCATAGGTAAGTACAATGGCAATTAGTATTGCCCCTGCCCCTGAAAGGCTATATAGTATATATTTTGCACCTGCTTTCATGGCCTCTGCACTTCGCTCATGAATCACCAGGGGATAAGTCGCAAATGTCAATAGCTCATAAAACAGGTATAACGCTATAAGATTACCTGAAAAAGCAACTCCAAGGGTCATGGTTAAAGACATGAGAAAAAAAGTGAAGAAAGTTCGTTGTTTATGCTTTCCTGCCATATATCCAAAAGAATATACTGCGGTGAAAGGCCATAAGGTGGACGCAATAAGTCCAAAAACCGCACCTAATGGATCAGGATCAAGGCTGAAAGCCAATCCACCCAATTCACCGGCCACTCTGACGCTTTCTCCCGCAAATACCATGAAAGCTGTTCGCCAAGTAAAAAATGTACTGGATGCAGCAAAAAATAAAACTATATAGTTACGCAGGCGATTCTTGGTCTCTGGTATCATGGCTACAACAAGACCACCAACTGCACCGCTAAATAAAGCTATAATAAGACTAAGCAATCTATAATCCTCCTTAAGCTCCTACCAGAGCCACATCATACTCACTACCAGGATAATTTCGTATCTACCGGAGTACCAATAGCTCAGCAGCAGCTCTGTTAGCAAGTTCCAGGAATGAACCCGGTATTACACCTAAAAACACGATTGCTGCTGATAAAAAAATAAGAGCCAGCTTCTGCGGTAGATTCGGATCCTTACAGTCTTTCTCCGGAGCAGTTCCAAAATAGGCAATACGTATAACCGGAAAAAGATAAGCCGCACAGAGTACACTCCCGGAAATAATTACACTAACCGGAAGAATACTGCCTGTTTCCATGCTTCCCATAAGAAGTTGCCATTTTCCTACGAAACCCGAAAACAGTGGTATTCCTATCAGACCTAAGCTGCTGATAGTAAAGGCGGCAGTAGTTATGGGCATTTTTCTGCCAATACCTGAAAGATCTTTTATATTCTTCTTACCTGTCGCATTCAACATAGCTCCTGCTGATAAAAACAGGGTCGACTTAATTACCGCGTGGCTAGCAAGATAGAATAGTGTGCCTGTCAAACCCTTTGTATTTAAAAGGCCAAAACCTAAGAAAATATAACCTACCTGAGCCACAGTGGAAAAAGCAAGTCTTCTCTTAAGATCTTCTTGTGTTAAAGCAGATATGGAACCGGAAATAATCGCAACCATGCCCACCAGTACCATGATTTTGTGTACAGAGTATACCCGCATTAAATAAAAGCCAAAAACATTATATAGAACTTTTAACAGGCAGATTAAATAACCTTTAACGGCAAGTCCGGATAAAATAGCACTGGCTGGCGACGGAGCTACAGAATGTGCATCCGGCAACCAGACATGTAATGGAAAAAGTGCTGATTTGACCCCGAAACCAACTAACATAAAGCTAAAAGCCATCCAGACCACACGTGGATTATTCTGCCATATTCTGCCCAGTTCTTGGGATGCAAATCCCATATTTAAATGGCCGGTAACAATATATATAAAACCGATTCCGCCCATTACAAGGCAGGATCCCAGTGTTGCCAGTATTAAGTATGTGAAAGTTGCTTTAGCTGCCCGGGGATGATTTCGGGCACTCACCAGCCCGCAGCAGCTTAGAGTAGCTACTTCTACTAATACATAGACATTAAAAAGGTCATTTGTTAGCGCCATTCCGCCCAAAGCACCAATCAAAAGCAGATAGAGTACATAAAACCTGGCTACCCGCTCTTTTCCTCCCACCTCATGCGTAAGATTACCTCTGGCAAAAAGCGCTACCGGCAGGCTTACAATAGCTACGGTCAGCAGAAAAAAAGTCCCCAAACTGCCTACTTTCAGCTCTATGCCCCATGGGGCTGACCATCCGCCCATCTGATATATTATAGGAATACCTTTTTGAAGCAAAACAATGGAAGCAAGATAACATGTCCCCAAAAGCATCAAAATCTCAACAGATATAACTAAATTTTCTACCAGCCTCTTTCTTTGTGCCCAGGTTGGCAAAACAAAAGCAACAAACAGAGGAGCAATAATTATAAATACCGGCAAGTTAGTTGTAATTGCTGATATCACTTATTCTGACACCTCGTTTCCCATCTCGTATATTCGACGGAGATCTGTAGTACCGTATGATCGGTATAACCTTAGAATTAACGCTAAAGCAAATGCTGTCACACTGACACTTACAACAATTCCAGTCAGCATTAAAGCCGATGGTAACGGATTAATATAAAGTGTGTGCGGGTTTTTGCCACTTAAAATAGGTACAGCACCACCACGAATATTACCTGCTGCAACAAACATAAGGAAGATAGCGCTTTCCATAATATTTATTCCAATTAATTTCTTAAACAGGTTAGATCGTGTCAACACAGTGAGAGCTCCAATTACGAATATAATAAAAGCGGCAAAATACGGATAATTCATAATTATTTTTTTTATTAGTTCACTCATTATTCTTCCTCCATCATAGTAAAAAACAAAGTCACCATAGTACTGGCTACCCTAATACCAACACCAAAACCGATAAAAGAAATAAGCCCTCCTGAATTAAGGGCTCCAGGTATTCCGAGATCAACTCCCGCTAATTTATTTGCTAAAAAAGGAGCTCCTTTTACAATGCCTACCATCCCCATTATTCCATACCATAGGGTGCCATAACTCTCTGTCCAGACGAGTACTTTTTCCGGAAGTTTTTTACGCCCTTTTTCTATACCGTAGATGGTGGAGAATGCAATAAAGCTTAACCCCACTATGATACCCCCGGCAAATGATCCGCCCGGGGAAACATGACCGTGAAAAATTACGTAAAAGCCATATATGCAAATAAACGGCAATATTATTGAAGCCATACGCTTCAGAATAAAGTCTTTCATTTACCATTCTCCTTCCTTTTTGAAGTTTTTATGGTAATAACCACTGCAAGTGCTGCTGTAAATAAAACAATGGTCTCGAACATCGTATCGTAAGCCCTGTAATCAAGCACAATGGAAGTTACCATATTTAGAACTCCGGTATCTTCCAAAGCATTATTAATATAGCGCTCAGAGACTTCATTATGGACCGGATTGTCAGGCATCCCGTAAGGAGGCAGTTCTGCAACCGTAAGTATTATTCCGTAGACAGCCATTACAGCTAAAATCAGAATAAGCAGATTTCTTATTTTAATTCTCACTGTCACTATTCCTCCCTTCGACTTGTGCGGAATACAACAATCATCATTAAGACTGTCATACAGATTCCAGCTGCAGCTTCAGTAATAGCAAGATCAGGAGTATTCATCTGTAGCCATATAAGGGCCATAATCAAGGTGTATGCACCATAGACAATGACTGCATGCAACAAATCCTTTATAAAATACATTGCCAGAGATGTAATTATCAGAATCAGCAATAAGAACATAATCCAATAATCAGTAACTACAAAATTCATGCCCTCACCCTTTCTTCAGCTTTGTATCTTTAACAGGTTTTACACCATGAATTAAGCCGGCTTTTGCAACCATATGTGTCATTGTAGGGTTAATAAGCCAGAACAGAAATAGTACTATTATTAGTTTAATCCGTAAAATCCAGTCAGGACTAAGTAAAATGAGCCCAAGCCCAACAAGACCAACCCCGAGAGTATCACTCATTCCCAACGCATGCATACGGGTGTAGGGATCCGGAAATTTAAAAAGACCTAAAGTTCCTGATCCAAAGGCCAAAAATGAACCAACCAAACAGATATATGCAATAATTTTAATCATTTGAAATCCCTTCCTCCTTTTCACCTTCGAAACCTTTTAATCCCGGTATTCTAAGCTGCCAGTCGCCGGGTGTGAGTACCTTAACTATCCAAAGCGAACCAACAAATCCGCATAACATAAAGACAAAGGCTATATCGATAAAACCATACTCGCTTCTTACAAAAGCCATCAGTAAAATAATAACGCTTACTTTACTGGTGATGGCATTAATAGAAATGAGACGGTCAATGACTGTCGGCCCGATAATCGCTCGCAAGAGTATCAGCAGAATTAATACCATGAGTCCTGCCAGTATCCACAACATGTGCTTCACCCCTTTTCATCCGTTTCTCTAATCTTTCAATTTCACCAATGATCCGCCAGTATAATAAGTCCACTGCGGTTTCTTCAGTAAGCGCATGTACAATAAATCGGCCGGTTTCGGGATCGATATCAATAGTCACCGAACCCGGGGCAATGGTGATACAGGTTCCAAGCAATACTCTTCCCCAGTTACTCTTGATAGACGTTTCCATGATAACAAACATAGGTTTTGCCGGTGGTTTATTAAACAGCAACGTTTTTGCTACGGCAATATTTGATTGAATAATATACCATACCATCATTAAAATACAACGGACCAGAAGCAGGAATACTCCGGCAGTAGGTACACTGGGTTGCCTTGGCCCAAGATCCTGCCAGAACCAAACGGTGGCAAAGGAAATGATTGCTCCAATGAAAATATGTTGAAAATCAACCTCTGCAGAAATCGCAATCCAAAACACTAATAATAAAATATAAAGAATCAGTGATCGTTTTCGCACCATAAAACCTCTTTTCTTAATAATCAAAATATATAGGATTTGCAAGTCCAATACATTCCACCAGGAAACACATTTATGTTGCAAACATTCTTACTAAACTTACGGGAAAACTCTTAATTGGAAAAAAACCAACCCATAAGTAGTAATACCAGTAAAAACCTCGTATTATATTAAATTTCTAAGCACGCAAAAAAAGCGCAGGCCAAGTTTTAAAGACTTGACACAACGCTTGGAAACTCCTACGAGGTTAGCTGACGGGTTCGGGCGCCCAAGTTGCCCTACCTAAAGATTAGGATTCACCCCAAATACGGGTCCCCCGTTCTTAAGAAAAATTCGGAGATGTCACTATTTAATATTATTATACAAATATTATGTTAACATAAAACGTAATAAAGTCAAGGAAAGGTGCACCTAGCCTTTCTATCTTCAAAAACACCACTCCAATAAAATGGCTCAGTCCACCCAGATTAACAATTATTTTTTACATGAGTTATCGGGATATATTAAATCTTTGCGGCAATACTAATCCTAAAGAGATGAATTGTTTTATAAAACCTTATTAAAAAGGGATTGTCTCAGAATTAACCATAGTGAATTCCGGGACAACCCCTTTACTCATTTCCTTTATAATTTTAATCCAAGAAATCCTTAAGCTTCTTGCTGCGGCTTGGGTGGCGAAGCTTTCTTAATGCTTTGGCTTCAATCTGGCGGATTCTTTCTCTTGTAACATTAAATTCTCTGCCTACCTCTTCAAGCGTGCGGGCTCTTCCGTCATCCAAGCCAAAACGTAGTCTAAGAACCTTTTCTTCTCTTGGGGTAAGGGTATCCAATACATCAATCAGCTGCTCTTTGAGCAAAGTAAATGCAGCCGATTCTGCAGGTGCCGGAGCGTCATCATCAGGTATAAAATCGCCTAAATGGCTGTCTTCTTCTTCACCTATTGGGGTTTCCAATGACACAGGCTCCTGAGATATCTTCTGAATATCACGGACCTTATCTTCACTCATACCCATTTCCTTAGCGATTTCTTCCGGTGTAGGATCCCTGCCAAGCTCCTGAAGAAGCTGTCTCGATACGCGAATAAGTTTATTAATGGTCTCAACCATATGAACAGGAATACGTATCGTTCTGGCCTGGTCAGCAATAGCTCTGGTTATGGCCTGTCTAATCCACCAGGTTGCATAGGTACTGAACTTAAAACCTTTTCTGAAATCAAACTTCTCTACAGCTTTTATCAGACCCAGATTTCCTTCTTGTATAAGGTCCAGGAATAACATCCCTCTTCCAACATATCGCTTAGCTATACTTACAACAAGGCGCAGATTTGCTTCTGCCAGCCTTTTTTTGGCTTCCTCATCACCATTTTCCATTCTTTTGGCAAGCTCAATCTCTTCTTCACTTGTTAGGAGAGGTACCTTACCAATCTCTTTCAAATACATTCTTACAGGATCATCAATACTGATTCCCTCAGGAATGCTGATATCCTCTTCCTCTTCTTCCTCGTCAACTTTATCAATAAACGGGATTTCATCAAAATCCTCTTCACTAATTTCCGCGACTATTTCTATACCCAGTTTTTCAAGTGCTTCATAAATTTTTTCTATCTGCTCCGGTGAAATGTCCACATGTTCAAAAGCATCTTCTATTTCATGATAGGTCAGCATGCCTTTCTCTTTGCCTTCCTTAGTGAGCTCTCTTAATATATTCTTTGGATCCTTTGACTCTTCCTTGTTCAGTTGTTTGCTACTGTTTTTCTCTTCAGAAACCAATTCCTTTTCAGATACTAAACCTTCTGAAGTCTCTGTCTCATCGCCTTCCAGATTTATATCCTTCTTGCTTTCTTTTTCCATAGAATCGGCTTTCTTTTTCTTGTTTTCTGCCATATTATCTCTCCACCCCTCGGTATTTTTCAAAATTATTATGTCAATCTTTTAAGTTCAGCAATCCTCTCTGCTCTTTTACTGAACTCAAGACCCAGTTCCTGTCTTTTTATTCCGTCTTCTTCATTTTTAATTCTCTCAATAGTTTGCTTTTGCAGATCTTCCAATTTTAATATTTCAAGCTTATTGAGTATTTGTTGTACTGCTTTATCGGTATCCTCCAACCCACTGTTTATTTCCGTAATCCGCACCATGTAAGATGCTTCTTTAGGATCCAATACATTTAATAACTCTGCGAGTACACAATTTTTATTTTGCTCCAGTCTGTTATAGAGTTTTTCAGCTATTTTCCGTGCACCTTCATCCATATACGCTCCGGTATTGTATTCTTTTGACACTTTACTAAACAAACGATTGTCATTACAAAGCATAACCAGCAGCATATATTCTAACTCACCATATCTGGAATCAACTGATAGAAATTCAGGAAGCCCCCTAGTCTGCGTTGTGTTTTTATTCAATGAATATGTTCTGTTTCCAGATTGCTTCCTGTTTCTTCTTTTTTGGACCTCACTGTTCAATGACTCCAGCGATATTCCGTATTGTTCCGCATAATTCTTTGTATACAACTCCCTTTCTATACTGTTATCATGAGCGGCTAATATATCCGCAATGCTGTTTAGCAGTTTTAGCCTGTCGTCTACTGTATCCAGACTGTACATATTTTTTTCTGCTCTGATTTTGTAGTCCAGCAGAGATATTGCCCTATCCACAAGGTTTTTAAACTTTTCCGGCCCATTATTCCTGATATAATCGTCGGGATCCTTGCCGTCGGGTATTATAAGTACTCTGATATTGCAACCTGCCTTTTCAAGTATATCAAGTCCCCGCATTGTAGCAGCTTGCCCGGCGGAATCTGAGTCATATGCAATTATCACCTCTTCAGCATATTTTTTAAGTATCCAGGCTTGAGATTGAGTAAGTGCAGTTCCCAGGGACGCAACTGCATAATCTATTCCCGCCTGATGCAATGAAATAACGTCCATATAGCCTTCTACAATCAAAAGCTTTCTGCTTTTACTTTGTCGGGCGTAGTTAAGGCCATACAGCTCACGGCTCTTATTATACACCGGTGTGTCCGGCGAATTCATGTACTTCGGTTGAGACCCATCGATAACCCTGCCGCCAAACCCTATTATGTTTCCTCTAATATTAAAAATTGGAAATATTATTCTATCCCTGAATCTATCAACCAGTTCTCCATTTTTTGTTTCTATGGACAGCCCAGAAGACAGTAATAAATTTTTTTCGGCTCCTTTATTCAATAAAGCTTTTGTCAGGTCATTCCAGCCACCGGGAGCCAACCCTAAACCAAATTGTCTTATTGTCTTTTCGGTAAGTCCGCGTTTTATTAGGTAACCCTGTGCCCTTGCACCATTTTTCCCGGCTAATGTAGAGAAAAAGAACCTTGCTGCCTCCTTATTAACTTCCAGTATTTGTGCCCGCATTCTTGATTTTTCCTTTTCTCCGGCATCCTCAGGCTCTGGAAGGTCTATCCCGGCTCTTTCAGCAAGGAATTTAAGCGCTTCCAAAAAATCTAAATGTTCAATGCCCATTATAAATTGGATAACGCTTCCGCCCTTATTGCAACCAAAGCAATAGAAAAACTGTTTTGCAGGCTCAATACAGAAAGAAGGTGATTTTTCATTGTGAAACGGACATAATCCAAAATATCTTCTGCCCTTTCGTTCAAGCTTTACATAGCTTGAAACTACCTCAATGATATCATTTCGTATTCTGACTTCCTCGATTAGCTCTTCAGGGTAAAACATATTGTAACCTCATAGACTTTATTATTCGACAGATTGTCCGGTTTTCCTTCCTGTTGAATAAATATTTTACTAACCGGCTAAAAACCATAATGCATACACAAAGCCGTAAACTATTTTACCAGGAAACAGGTACGTAAATCTCCTGGAACTTCTTTACCGCATATCGGTCTGACATTCCGGCTACATAATCCAGAACTGTTCTTTCAATTCCGTCTGTCTCAATAGCCGTTTGAGTATCAAAAGGAAGTTTATCCGGCTTTTCCATAAAATACAAAACCAGCTTTTCTATCATCAGCTCTGCTTTTGATTCTTCCTTTTTTGCAACGGATCCGACATAAACATTTTCAAACATATAGTCCCTGAGTAATTTACTGCTTTCCTGAAAATCCGGACTCATACGTATACAGTTTTCATTATAGCTATTGTTAATAATATTAATAATCATATTATTAATACGTAATGATGAGGTTTTCCCTAAAATTTCCGTACACTCCTTTGGTAAATCCTCTTCTGTAATTATTCCTCCGCGTATTGCATCCTCAATATCATGATTAATATAAGCTATCTTATCTGCAAATCGCACTACCTGCCCCTCAAGGGTTGATGGCATTTCCTTTCCGGTATGGCAACGTATTCCGTCTCTTACCTCCCAGGTAAGGTTCAAGCCTTTTCTATCCTTTTCTAAAACCTCTACAACCCTGACACTCTGTTCATTGTGTTTAAATCCAAAAGAACTAACCCTGTCAAGCACCCGTTCTCCCGCATGTCCGAATGGAGTATGGCCTAGATCGTGCCCCAAAGCTATTGCCTCAGTCAAATCCTCGTTTAATCTTAAGCTTCTTGCTATAGTCCTTGCTATTTGGGAAACCTCAAGGGTATGGGTAAGTCTTGTTCTGTAATGATCCCCCTCCGGAGAGATAAATACTTGAGTCTTATGCTTTAGACGCCTGAACGCTTTAGAATAAATGATCCTGTCACGGTCGCGCTGAAAAACAGTTCTTATATCACATTGTTTTTCATCTCTTTCACGGCCTCTGCTTCTCCTGCTGAAAGACGCATATTCGGATAAGAGCCTCTCTTCCATATCTTCATTATACTCTCGGATATTCATGGGAACCTCCAATAAATAAGCTATATTTATTTATACCCATAAAAATACGGCGGTAAAATACCGCCGTTGCAAATCATATATTAATTAAATATTACATATCTTGCAAGCAATCTGAACAGATTACTTTTCCTTTAAAATCAACTGTATTTGTTTTTGCAACGTCGCAGAATACGCATCTTGGAGTATATTTGTCAAGTACCACATTGCCATCATCATCGACATACATTTCTATGTCATCACCTTCATTAATATTTAGTTCTTTTCGTAATGACTTAGGCAACACTATTCTTCCAAGTGAATCCAGCTTTCTCACATATCCTGTAGCCCTCATTTCGAATTCCTCCCTAAACCCATAAATTATCATCTAATGAATTATATCATAAAATGTCGCTTTGTGAAGTAAAAATTATAATTTTTTGTAAGATTTCTATGCCAGCGACTAATATTATTACTTATTATGGAACTTAGCTTAACTTTAGACATAATAGCATAATCATAGAAGCCGGGTAAAAACCCGGCTTCTTCCCGATTGTTTCATCAAATTTTATGCTTTTTACTCAATATGCAAACCTAAAAGCTCCATACATCATCATTTCGATTGAATCTTCTATATCCTCACCGGTTAATTCTTCAATCTTATCCTTTAAGTTTTTGTTCTTTTTAATGGCTTTTATAAGATTTTCCGAGACTTCCTCAGCAACATCTTCAATCTCCCCGCCACTCAAAAGCTCTTCAATTTCAATAGCATTTTTCCTGTTGAATTTTGTAAAGTTAGCACCGCTCTTAATATCTGTCTTTACAATTATTTCAATAGTCTCATCATCTTCTTCAATTACACCTGTATAGTCAATCCCTTTTATGGTATTACCTGATCCGAATCTGAATGTAATCTCCATCTCAGGTAAATCGTCGATATCTAAGTCCATATAATCCATGCCATCTAAGGCACTGGCAATTGCTTCCTGGTAATAGTCCTCAAAATCATCCTTATCCTCAAATATTTCCAATGCATCTTCAAAATCATCGACTTCGATAATTTTAAACTTTTTTTCCTGATCAATGACTTCGTTTAAGAAATCAATGGCATTTTTCCTGATGGATTCCATCAGCTTCTTGTCATCCTCTGCTTCTTCCAGAATCTTTTCAGTCAGTTTTGAAATGTTTTTGGCATTTAGTGTAACAGTAACCTTATTTCCTGAACCTTTTATATCATCATCCAAAACATCTTTAACAATTTTTATATATTTCTTCTCATCAAACTTTACTGAAATTCCGTCAAGTGCCTTTTTTATTATTTTATAATCATTGACATAATCCTGATAATCCGGAACAACATCTTCTATACTCTGGTAGAATATTTCTTTATGTAGATCCTTAAGATCAATGTAAAAATCTTCATTGTTTGCGCCTGCTTCTACCTGCACTACAGATTTATTGCTGTATAGTAAATCCAAAGATATTTGAGCAAGTAAATTATTTATATCAGCAGCTGTTTCAAGCTTAATTGTAATTTCGTTTAAGAAATCAATTTCTTCTTCATCCCCATCGTAGGTGATATCAATTGTAGTAGTTGACGTAGCTTTATCCATCTTTGATAGTTTTGCTAATCCTTTAACCAGCTTATTTGCCGGATTAGCATTAGATATGATATTCATTCCAAGAAAGACAACTGCAATAACTGCAATGATACCAATAATATAAACCAATATATTTGATTTTTTCTTTGGTGTTGGTTCAATAGGTGGAGTAACACTTTCCGAGGGTTGTGCGGCAGGTTGAATTACCTGGTTAACACCGGCCGCAGTATTCATTGGTGCAGAACCATTTTGAATGGCATTCACATCGGTATTTAAAGACTGCCCTTCAAATTTATTGCCGCATTTTGTACAGAATATTGCCTCATCCCTGTTTTCACCATTACAATCAGGACAAATTTTCATTATCGCACCTCCGATAAGATTTAGATAGTTTTATTCTATCATTCATTTAGTTTTTGTAAATACAATTAGAACGTATTATACCATATGAAAATTGTATTTTACAAAAATGTTACCTTAGAAATTACTTTGTAACCTATTCTTAAATGTTATTTAATGAAGGGAAATAGAAATTCTTGCAATACTATAAGCGTAGAACAATACAAAAAAAGTCAGGAGGATGTCCAAATGAACCAGTACTACACTATCAAAAAAAAGCTGCTTGTATTCTTCCTTATGGTTTGTATGACAGTTTGTGCAGTAGCA
>JAAYTR010000101.1 GCA_012523685.1 Clostridiaceae bacterium
AAACCCAAAAGTGGACTGGAAACAGTACACAGGTTAGGTGCTTTTTATTGTAATACCAATCAGGATTCCTCAAAGCTTTAAGTCTCAGGTAATCTTCCTCAACAACATCAAACTTTACAATCCTTTTTATATGTTTGCTCCATAATTTTTAAGATCCTCATGGGTCAGAAGAACAATTGGGATACAATTGTCCTATTGATGACTAAATAAAATTAGTTGTTTAAGCTATTTTCTAAATTCTTAAGCTGTTTCTTTATATCATTGATTTGTTTTATTTTATCCTGCTTTGCTTCACAGGCCTCCAGTTGTGCCGCAATAGTCAAAATGAGTCCTCCGACACCAACAATAAAATTACCTATTACATTTAGTTGATCTGCATTCTTCCCCTTTGATATGACAATCGCAAGTAAACTAGCCAGAAATGAAAGCTGCTCTGCACTTCTTACACAACCAAAAGAACTTAAAGTTTCCGCACATTGGTTAATAGTTTCTTCCTCAAGCATGAAATTATATCCTTCGGTATGCATATATGGTAATATCTTATTCTTAATTTGTTGTCATTGCTACTTGGTCTATATATTCAATATTTGGAGATATTTTTTGGCAAAAACTTTATGTACAGCCCAAGATAAAGGAATTATAAGCATAAAAGCCCACCATATGGTGAGCTTTATCCTTGAGTCCAGAGATTACGATTATTCAAAAATCCTTAATCTTAGATAGTCCTTCTTAACAAAATCAAACTTAACAATCTTCTGCAGTGCTTGTTCCACTGATTTCTCAAGAGCTTCATGGGTAAGCAGAACAATGGGAACATAATTGTCCTTTTCGTGGCTTTCCAATTGCACCATAGAGGATATGGAAATATTATTCTCGGCCAGAACTCCAGAGATTTTGGATAATACACCGGGTTTATCCATAGTCATAAAGCGCAGGTAGAAACGGCTTTTTATATCCTCGATGGGTATAAGCTGTACATTCTGAGTAAGGCTTATGGCTCTGTTGGAATACTTTTTGCCATTCTGGACCATGAAGTCCTTTGAAAGATCCACAATATCACTTACTATTGCACTTGCAGTAGGACGTTCACCTGCTCCGGGTCCGTAGAACATAGTATTGCCGACAAAATCACCTTTCACAAAGATAGCATTAAGCTCATTACTTACGGCCGCCAATAAATGAGAGTCATTGATTAACGTAGGATGAACACGCAAATCCAAACCCTCTTCATATCTCTTGTAAATTGCCAGCAGTTTAATGGTCATTCCAAAAGACTGGGCAAAATTGATATCCAGTTTAGTAATTCCGGTAATCCCTTCAACATATATCTTATCAAATGGAATAAAGGAATTTGAAGCTATTGTGCTTAATATAGCAAGCTTGTGTGCGGCATCTCCACCGCTGATATCAAGAGTAGGGTCCGCTTCAGCAAAACCTTTTTCTTGCGCACCTTTCAAAGCATCAGCAAATTCCAGACTATTCTGATGCATTTTTGTCAGAATATAATTTGTTGTTCCGTTCAGGATACCGTAAATACTTTTAAACCTGTTTGCGACAAGTCCTTCGCGAAGTCCCTTGATTATCGGGATTCCTCCTCCTACACTGGCCTCAAACAATAAATCCACATCATTTTCCCGGGCAATTTTATACAGCTCCATACCTTTTGTGGCAATCAAAGCTTTATTGGCTGTAACAACATGCTTGCGGTTTCTTAGTGCCTTGCTTATAAAGCTGAAAGCAGGCTCATATCCACCGATGGTTTCAACGACAATATTAATTTCTGGGTCTTCTAAAAGTGTATCGGCATCTGTTATGCATTTTACCTGTGAAAGATCCAGATCCCTGTCTTTACTCCAATCCAGTTCCACAATAGTTTTCAGATTTAAGTCCAAAGAGGTGCGGGTTTTTAATAATTCTTTCTGCTCTAAAAGAATACGTGCAACTCCTGTTCCAACTGTCCCTAGCCCAATGATTCCAATGTTTACTTGACGGTAATCCATATAATTTATACTCCTTTGTCCATAAGCTTACATAATCAAGTATTAAGTAAGCTTCCATAATAATCTTACAGCATATTGTTTGTTATGGCTATTATATATATAAATGCCCTTCAATTCAATAAAAAACAATTACATCAGTATGCTTTTCTCAGGATACTGATAGTTCAAAAAACTGGAAGGATATTATACAAATGCTTATTGAAACTATTTGATTACATATATTAAATAATGGATAAAAAAATAGATAAGCTCTTTTTGGGGAGGTGGAACTGTATGATAAAAGAAGAGGTAAATAAAAACCTTTCTGCTGTTATGGTGATTTTCGGAGGGACGGGTGACCTGACACACAGAAAACTTATGCCGGCCCTGTATAATCTCGTATATGACAGACTTTTGCCTGAGAACTTTGCAGTGGTATCGATAGGCAGAAAAAATAAATCAAGTGAGCAGTACAGAAATGAAGTATTCGAGTCACTTAACAAGTATTCCAGAAATGAGATTGACCGGGACTATTGGGCAAGATTGAGGGAAATAATTTATTATCTGCAATTTGATTTTACTGATCAGGAAGGTTATGAAAGGCTGAAGGAATATTTAAAAGAGATAGATGAAAAATATAATACCGGCGGAAACAGAGTATTTTACTTAGCCATAGCACCAGAGTATTTTGAACTGGTTGTCCAGGGGCTTTCCGAACATGAATTAGCCCACCGGAACGGTGCATGGACAAGACTGGTAATAGAAAAACCTTTCGGAAAGGATTTAAAAACTGCAAGAAAGCTCAATAATGAGCTTAACGAGGTGTTTGATGAGAGCAGCATTTACAGAATAGATCATTATCTGGGCAAAGAAATGATACAGAATATTATGGTGTTGAGATTTTGCAATACTGTATTTGAATCTCTCTGGAGCAATAAATATATCGATAATG
>JAAYTR010000006.1 GCA_012523685.1 Clostridiaceae bacterium
AAGACGATTATGAACGGGCATTAGCACTCTATGCGCTTTTATTGGCAACACAACATGATAATGTTAAATCATTTACAGATGGTGAGTATATTATTGTTAATCTGGACTTTAATAAGGAAAATCATCCTGAAATGGTGGATATAGCGATAGCCTGGTGGAATAAATATAAAGATAATTTTTAAGTAAAAGGTATTGAGATTTTCTTCAGTATACATTATAATAAGATTTCGTACGGGTCTCAAGCCGATGAAACTCCGTATATATAGTTTTATTGCTGTCGGGGTGTAGCTCAGGTGGATTAGAGTGCTTGCTTGGGGTGCAAGAGGTCGCACGTTCAAGTCGTGTCACTCCGACCAGATGGAATCGCCAGAATCGTTTAAATTAAATGATTTTGGCGATTTTCTTTTACATAAATAGCAGGCAGCTAATCTGACTTAGCGAAATTGTTCACAGTTAAACCTTTCCGGTTTGCGCGTATTCTCATTGCTAACTAAAAATGGTTATGCTATAATAATGGTAATATTTAGCGTTATCAGATAGTTTTGGCCCATTTCATAGATTCAGGATTTAGTAATCAACAAAAAATAGGATGATTCATAATATGCTTAAAATATTCTTAGTTGAAGATGAGTATGTAGTCCGGGAAGGAATAAAGAATAATATAGACTGGGCAAAAGAAGGATTCATATTCAGTGGCGAAGCCGCTGACGGGGAACTTGCATTTCCACTTATTCAAGCTGAACAACCGGATATAATAATTACCGACATAAAAATGCCTTTTATGAATGGGCTTGATTTGAGTCGTCTTGTAGTAAAGGCACTTCCACAAAGCAAAATAATCATATTAAGCGGTCACGAGGAATTCAGTTATGCTCAGGAGGCTATTAAGATAGGAGTGACCGAGTATCTGTTAAAGCCTATAAAAAGTACAGAACTCATAGAGACAGTGAAAAGAATTGGTAAGCAGATAATTGCTGAGCGTGAAGAAAGGGAAAACTATGAGCGCTATAAGCGTGAAATGGAAGAAAACGAAACAGAAAAAATGCGCAGGCTTTTCAATGAGATGATAACCGGTACTCTGTCTATTGCTAAAATTCTGGAGCGGGGTAAGGAATATGGTATTGAATTAAGTGCGAAATTGTATCAGATTATACTCTTTAAATACAATATTAAAAATAAGGATGAAATATACTCCAGAGAAATTTTGGAGCTTGAAAAAGAGATAAATAGCGTCAATTCACGTTACGATAACATTATAATGTTTGATCGTGCAATAGAAGGAATAGCATTCCTGATTAAGGGGGATTCTTCCGGGCATCTTGACTCAACTCGAGAAGCTTTTATATCAAGACTGAAAGATGTTATGGAAAAATACCCGCATATACGGTATTTTGGGGGAATTGGAATCCAGGTAGACAGGCTTACAGCCCTTTCACAATCATATGAGAGTGCAGCTCGCGCTTTCTCCTATCGCTTTATTTTTGAAAACAATGATATAATAAGTTCCAACCAGGTTCTTTCATTTTATCGACAGGATGAAGACGACACTGTTTTAAGTGAAATAGAGCTTGAGTCTCTTGATTTAAAAAAAGCAGATGCTTTCTTGAAAAGTGGAGAGGCTGAAGAAATAACCTATTTTGTTGAAGAGTTTTTGAAAAGTGTAGGAAGTGCCAGCGAAAAATCTTTTTTGTTTAAACAATACATTATAATGAACATATATTTTACGGTCGTAGCTTTTCTCAAAGAAATAGGTTCTCCTGACTTATCGATAGAGGAGCCTTTTAAAGGGCTTGAGGGTATTAAGGAGATGTATTATGACAATCAGAAGGCAAAAGATTATATCATCAGAATATTCTCTGCTGCCATTGAACGCCGTGATGCTTTGAGAAACAAGCGATACCACCGCATAATTGATCAGGCAAAGGAATACATAAATAGACACTTTGCAGATGAAGACATATCCCTTTATGAAACCGCTGCATATGTCAATCTTAGCCCAAGCCACTTCAGTTCGGTATTCAGTAAAGAAACGGGCAAGAGTTTTATCAGGTACCTTACAGATCTTCGTATGAGTAAGGCGAGAGAAATGTTAAAATGTACCGATATGCGCTGCTCAGATATAAGTATAGCAGTAGGGTATAAGGATGCTCACTACTTTTCATACCTGTTTAAAAAAATACATAACTGCTCACCTATGCAGTATAGAACATCAAAAGAATAACAAGATATTTTTCTATAATGTATATATAGATTTTGCTATGTAAGACTGAATCGAAAAATAACCAATCTGAATCGTAAAAAAACTAACTTTTATGTAAACAAAGCTTTCAAAAGGGTAAAAAAATCAAACAAAGCAAAAAGAAACTTCATTGAATATAAAGTCCGATATTCTTTATAATTTGATTGTAGACCGATACGGTTTATAAAAAAATATTGGAGGAAGAATAAAATGACTATGAAGAGAATTTTAGCACTTCTAATGGCAGTTATGATGCTGACAGCATTAACTGCATGTGGTAATGCTACAGGACCGGCTCCTAGTTCACAGGCACCGGTAGCAAGCTCACAGGCACCCGATGCTAATGATCCTGCACCAGCAGCTCCTGCAGGAGATGATTTAATTTATGTAGGTTTTGTACAGGTTGGAGCAGAGTCTGACTGGCGTATGGCTAACACAAAGTCAATGCAAGAAACATTTACCGAAGCAAACGGATACAAATTTGAAATGGTAGACGCTCAGCAACAAACACAGAAGCAGATTACGGCTATCCGTGACTTTATTCAAAAAGACGTTGACTACATAGTTCTTGCTCCTAACACCGAGGCTGGCTGGGATACAGTTTTAGGTGAAGCAAAAGATGCAGGTATCCCTGTAATCATAGTTGACCGTATGATTCAAACCAATGATGACAGTCTCTTTACTGCATGGGTTGGTTCAAACTTCCTGCAGGAAGGTTATGATGCTGTTGAAGCTCTCGCAACTGCACTGAAGAACAAGGGAATAGATCCAACAGAAGGCGAAATCAATATTGTTACACTTCAAGGAACAATGGGTTCTTCAGCTCAGATTGGTCGTACAGACGGATTTGCTGAGAAGATGAAAGAATATCCGAACTGGAAGATGCTTGACAAACAATCCGGTGACTTTACTCAGGAAAAAGGCCAGGAAGTTATGGAAGCATTCCTGAAGTCATATCCTGATATCGATGTTGTTATAGCTGAGAATGACAATATGGCGTTTGGTGCAATAAATGCTATCAAAGCAGCAGGTAAGACATGTGGACCTAACGGCGATATTACAATAGTATCCTTCGACGCAGTTAAGGCTGCATTTGAGTCTATGATTGCTGGTGATATGGATGTCAGCGTTGAGTGTAATCCACTTCACGGACCACGTGTAGAAGGAATCATCAAAGCTCTGGAAGCTGGTCAGTCAGTTGACAAGATTGCATACGTTGAAGAAGGTACCTTCTATGCAAAAGACGCTGCAGAAATTATGCCTACACGTGCATATTAATCAAAACAAGATCATAACTGAGTATTTATATAGTCTAATTGTCTAGTAGATGAAGAACCGTCGAAGGAGCCATATTGTGTTCTTTCGACGGCTTCTTATTGAAAGGGTGGACCTTATGGCAACAGGAACCGAAATATTAAAAATGCGTCGTATAACTAAGAATTTTCTTGGAGTAAGAGCGCTTCATAATGTAGATTTCACACTTAGGTCCGGAGAAATTCATGCCCTTATGGGGGAAAATGGCGCAGGTAAATCCACATTAATAAAGGTTCTTACCGGTGCTGAAGAATTTGAGACTGGCGAGATATGGATTGAAGGTAAAGATCATCCTATAATCAACCGTTCACCTAAGGAAGCGCAACAAAACGGTATAAGCACAGTTTATCAGGAAATAAATCTGTGCCCTAACCTGTCGGTGGGAGAAAACATAATGCTTGGAAGAGAACCAAAGAGATTAGGCGCCATTGACTGGAAAACAATGAATAAGAAGGCAAAGGAAGCTTTACAGGCTCTTGAAATCGATATAGATGTAACTCTTAAGTTGGACCATTATTCAATAGCAATTCAGCAGATGGTTGCTATAGCCAGAGCTGTGGATATATCATCCCGTGTGTTAATATTGGACGAACCAACCTCCAGTCTTACCGAAAATGAGGTTAATAAGCTATTTTCAATAATGCGGAAGGTGCGGGAACGCGGTCTTGGCATTATATTCGTAACACACTTTCTGGAGCAGGTTTATGAAGTATGTGACCGGATTACCGTATTAAGAAATGGTGAACTTGTAGGAGAATATGAAATAGAAAATCTTCCCCGGGTAAAGCTTGTGGCAAGCATGTTGGGTAAAGATTTTGACGATTTGTCTGAAGTAAAACGTGAGAAAACTGTCACAAATGGGGATGCCAGAGAAAAGATAATTGAAGCTGACGGACTTGGGCGTGAAGGTAGAATAAAACCCTTTGATCTTGAAGTTTGCAGAGGAGATGTAGTCGGGCTTTCCGGACTGCTTGGTTCAGGAAGAAGCGAACTGGCACGTGCGATTTTCTGTGCCGATAAACCTGACAAGGGTGAATTAAAAGTTAAAGGGAAGAAATTCAATGCCCATACTCCTCTTGATTCTCTGAAAGCCGGAATGGCATTCCTTCCTGAAAACCGAAAGGAAGAAGGAATTATAGCAGATCTTTCGGTGCGTGAGAATATTGTTATCGCACTGCAGGCAAGGCATGGCATGTTCAAGCTTTTAAGCAAAAAAGAACAAGAGGAGTTTACAGATCGTTTTATTGATTTGCTCAATATAAAGACTGCTGACAGGGAAACTCCTTTAAAACAGTTAAGCGGAGGTAATCAGCAAAAGGTTATATTGGCACGCTGGCTATTAACAAACCCTGATTTTATGATACTCGATGAGCCGACACGGGGTATTGACGTAGGTACAAAGGCAGAAATACAGCGTCTGGTTATTGAACTGGCAGATCAGGGAAAAGCAGTTATCTTTATTTCCTCTGAGATAGAAGAAATGCTTCGTACCTGCAGCCGTATGGTAATAATGCGTGATCAGGAAAAGGTAGGAGAGCTTTCAGACGATGATATTACGCAGGAGAACATAATGAAAGCAATTGCGGGAGGTCAGGCTGTATGAAACAAGAATCCTTAATGAAACGAATCACTGGTTTTCGGCTATTTTTGCCTATTTTGTGCCTGCTGTTGGTACTTTTGGTGAATCTAATCCAAACCCCGACCTTTTTCAAAATCACTGTGCAAAATGGTGTGTTCTATGGTTTTATAATTGATATAATAAACCGTTCCAGTGGGCTTGTAATTATGGCTTTGGGGATGACACTGGTCGTAGCATCTTCTGGTGGAACCGATATATCTGTAGGTGCAGTAAGTGCTGTTGCCGGCGCAGTATGTGTGGTGGCTCTTGGTACAGGAGAAGCATATCAGATGCCGTATGCATTAAGTTTGCTTCTGGCACTTATTGTCGGTGCGTTATGTGGTATTGTCAATGGATTCCTGGTGGCATACATGAGAGTGCAGCCTATGGTGGCGACATTGATTCTCTTTACAGCCGGCCGTGGTATTGCTCAGCTGATTACAGGAAGCTTTATACTATATGTTAAACCTGAACACTTTTCATATCTTGGAGCATTCTTGCCGGGAGTTCCTATTCCCACACCATGCTTTGTAGCATTGTTTTTAATTTTACTAACCTGGATGCTGCTTAGATTTACCACCCTGGGAATGTATATCCAGTCGGTAGGTATAAATAGAAGGGCAAGCCGTTTGGTAGGATTAAATTCCAAGCTGATAATATTCCTTACCTATGTGTTCTGTAGTATATGTGCTTCAGTTGCCGGTTTGATTTCGGTTTCCAGAACTTCATCCATCGATGCCAACAATGTAGGACTTTATACAGAACTTGACGCTATACTAGCTGTGGCAATCGGAGGAAACAGCTTAGGTGGAGGAAAGTTCTCACTCGCAGGAAGTGTAATAGGAGCAATTACAATTCAGGCACTAACCACAACACTTTATGCTATGCATGTTGCAGCAGACCAATTGCCGCTGTATAAGGCAATGGTGGTTATAATTATAGTATCATTGCAGTCACCAGTGGTTAAAAAGTGGTTCAGTGGTTTAAAATCAAAAACATCTTATTCTGAACCAGCAAAGGAGGCGAACTAAATGAGCAAGACTAAATCAGGCTCTCCCCAGACAGATAGTGTAAAAGCATTGAGGCAAATAAAAGAAAAAATACTGGGGCGAAACTTCCTTTTGTTTGTTACAATTGTGCTGTTTATCGCAATGTACATAGGTGGATTAATTGCATTCAAAGATAAAAACTTTGGTAATTTGCAGGTGTTCTTAAATCTGCTGATAAGTAATGCAGGACTCATTATCACATCTGTTGGTATGACAATGGTATTGATAGTGGCAGGTATTGACATTTCGGTGGGATCGGTAATTGCGGTTACTTGTATGATGCTTGCAGCTATGATGGAAAATGCAAATATTGGCGCTGTCCCCGCTATGTTAATTGTACTTGTCTTCGGCTTTGTTTTTGGGGCAGCTCAAGGGTTCTTAATCGCTTATCTGAAGATTCAGCCATTTATTGTTACCCTGGCAGGAATGTTCTTTGCCAGAGGTCTTACGGCTGTCATAAGCCTCAAAATGATTACAATAACTAATGAAACATTTCTCAGTATAGCCCAATACAAGATGTATCTGCCTTTTGGAGCAACTGTGAACCGCAAGGGAGTCTTAGTTTATCCATATATTTATCCAACTGTTGTTGCAGCCCTGGTTATTGTGGCACTAGTGTTTATAATACTGAGATATACAAAGTTTGGCCGTTCAGTGTACGCTGTAGGCGGTAATGAGCAGTCTGCTTTGCTCATGGGCTTGAATGTCAGGCGTACAAAATTTATTGTATACATTATTAATGGTGTTCTTGCCACTCTTGGAGGAATTGCATTCTGTCTTAACACAACAGGAGCGTTTGTTGAGTTAGCCAAAGGCTTTGAAATGGATGCCATTGCTTCGACGGTCATTGGAGGCACACCACTGACCGGTGGTGTAGGAAATGTATTTGGTACGTTGTTTGGTGTTCTGATCAAAGCCACGATTGAGACTTTTGTATCATTCCAGGGGAATTTATCATCCTGGTGGTCAAAGATTATTATTGCCTCACTACTAGCTTTCTTTATTATACTTCAGACCTTGCTTACCATGAGGAAACGGCAGGATTCACAATAGATCATATTAATGGCTTTGACATTTTCAGGGGCTTTGCAACTTTAATGTTTTGCAAAGCCCATCCTTTTTGAAAAAGGATTAGTTTGTTTATTAATGCTGTTTTTAAGCACTTACTGTATTTGAGCATGAAATTTTGGGTAAAAAATTTATATGCCGTTTTATATACTTGGGGGGTGTATTGGGCTAATGAAATTTATTAATTCATTAAGGTTTAAATTAGTTCTTGTTCTGTTGAGCTTATCACTTATTCCACTTTTTGTTCTTGCAGCCTATCAGTTTACCCAGTACCGTACGTATACCGAAGAGAGCATCAAACTGAGGGAACTCGAAATTGTCAATAACAGCGTCAATACCATTGATACCTGGATTAATTCAAAAGTTATGCAGCTTACCGAGCTATACGCTGCTCATCCTGAATTCAAAGAAATGAACAAAGAAAAAATCATGTCCAGCCTCAGGGTGATAAGTCAATCCGATGCGGAGGTTGAAACATCCGCAGTTGCTGATAAGGAAGGGGTCCAAACTATAGAAAATCTGGCAAGAGTAGATATATCCGGCAAAGATTATTTTTTGAAAACTAAAGAGACAAAAGAGCTATTAATAACTGATGTTGTTATTAGTGAAAAGACAGGTGACAGAATAATAGCTATTGCATTGCCGATATTGGATGATTCGGGGAACTTTGTGGGGATAATACAAAGCAATGTTTCGGTTGCAGCTCTGGAAAAGAATATTGGCACAGTAACCATAGGTGATACAGGTTATGCGTACCTCATGGCATCAAATGGAGATTATATTTTTTATAAAGATGCAGAAAGAATCGGGAAGAATTATAAGAGTTTTACCAATGATCCAAGCAAAATTAAAGCCTTTGAAGAAAGCGTAATGATAAAAGATAGTGATTTTATAGAATATACAGATGACGATGGAACAAAAATGGTGGGTGCTTTCTCGACTGTTCCAACCACAGGTTGGAAGGTTGTAGTAACAGCACCTATGGCCGAATTATATTCTGAAGTGAACAAATCGCTGATGGTTACCGGAATTCTCATTATATCAGTTTTTATTTTGGTTGTTTTTATAGCATTTCTGATGGCAAACATAATCTCAAAACCCATCAAGGTTACAGCAGATCATATGAACATACTGGCGAATGCTGATTTTACCAGGGAATTGCCCCAAAAGCTAATTAGCGGGAAAGATGAAGTAGCGACTCTGTTAAAATCAGTTAATGTTATGAGCAGTTCAATAAGAAAAGTTGTAAATCAGGTTATTGATGAAACCAGGTATGTTAATGAGAATATTGCTGTTTCGTCTGACAATTTAGCGGAGCTGAACAAACAGGTTAGTGAGGTTTCAAAAACTACTGAAGAATTGTCCTCAGTAATGGAGGAAACAGCTGCAGCAACAGAGGAAATGAATGCTACCTCCGAGGAGATTGAATCATCAGTTAAATCAATTGCCGATAAAGCACAAAATGGTTCAGTGATGGCGGAAAACATAAGTATGCGTGCCCAAAACCTAAAGGAAAATGCGATTCTGATGCAGTCAAAAACACGTGAGATTCACGATGGTATCGATTCTGAGATGCGACAGGCATTGGAGCAGTCAAAAGCAGTTGAACAGATAAACACATTGACAGAATCAATACTTCAGATAACAGAACAGACAAATCTGTTGGCGCTTAATGCCGCAATAGAAGCAGCAAGAGCGGGAGAGGCAGGCAGAGGGTTTGCGGTTGTTGCTGATGAAATAAGAAAGCTTGCCGAAGATTCAAAAAATACTGTTAATGAAATACAAACTATAACCGAGCTTGTTACAGACTCAGTATACAACCTGACGGCAAGCTCTGAAAAGGTGTTGAAGTTTATTGATACCACAGTAATAGAAGACTATCAGAGTATGGTGGACATAGGCGAACAATACTATAAAGATGCCGAGGCATTCAAAGAGTTGACTGCAGATTTCAGCAAAACATCCGAGGATTTACACAGGGCGATTCAAAGTATGGTACGGGTAATTAATGAGGTTTCGCTTTCAAATAATGAGGGCGCCCAAGGGACCAGTGATATAGCTTTGAAAGCTCAAAGCGTTATGAAGAATGCTGAAAGGGTGGCAGAACTGATGAAAGCCACGAGAGAAAACTCTGAGAGGCTTGCAGAGAGCGTATCTAAGTTTAAAGTTTAGGTCTAAATTATAAAAAAGCAATAGAAGCCATAGGATTCTTTTGCTTTTATGGTTAAAAAGGAAAATAACCCTCCCGGAAAGAGGGTTATTTTCACTGAGGAGATTAATAAAATAAATCATTCTATTTATAATAGAATGAAGTTATGGAACTGGCAATTTCTTCGAGTATACCAATTTGTGCAGCATATCGCAGTATTGTGAATCGAGGCCTTATTTCCATAGCTTTTAACAGACTCCGGTGAAAGACCGACTTGGTAATCCCGATTTCCAAAGGGCTTACGGGAACACCGGCTCTTGCTAACATATATTCTACATATTTTGAATCAGGAATTTCAAGTCCGATTGGCTTAAAATTATTAACAAAATTATACAGTCTGGATATGACAACAGTGCCAACTCCTACCGAAATACCGTGCAGATTATGCTCCTGGCCTTTTGATAAAGCGTCTGTCTCCCAGTAGTGGGCAAGATGATGTTCGGCACCTGACGCCGGTCTTGAATTACCCACAAAGCCCATAGCTACACCTGATATGATTAAAGCCTCAATTAAAGCCTTTATAGCATCCGGGCTCCTTTTCACTATTCCGTACAGATTATCAATACATTTTTGCATTGCTCTATTTACAAGAGCCACGCTGGTGTCACAGTAGTATTCATCATTAATTCTATGGGATAGTCTCCAGTCTGCCAGGGCTGTTACCTTTCCCATAATATCTCCAAATCCCGCCTGCAGCATATTAAGCGGTGCATCCTTAAGAACGTCCGTATCCGCAATGATTGCATAGGGGAAAACGGTCTCAAATGTTTGCTTGGATTCCTTGACAATAAGTGATGATACAGATGAGGCATATCCGTCCATAGAGGGTGCGGTAGCCACAATAATGTAGGGGATATGGCATTTATAGCTGATCATTCGACAAAGATCGTTAATAGTACCTGAGCCTGTTCCTATCAGTATGTCCGTATCAGAAGGAATCTCAACTAGAATACTTCCTAATGCTTTTTCATCAGGGACAAGAAATCCCTTGCTGAAAAGAGTACATTGTGAGACACTATAACCCTGTTCCTCCAACACAGATATTACATTTTTGCCGCACACTTCATATGTATTATTGTCTGAAACAATAAAAACATTTTTAAAGTCCTTAAGATAAAAAGGGAGACTTTGAATACTGCCACTCCCGACAGATATGTGTTTTATCCCTGATTTGTGGGTTCTCCCGCAGGTGCAGTCAAACTCTATGCAGGGCACATTTTTTAGTTCTATTTGTGAAATATCCATAGGCTCTCTCATAACATCTTACTTCTGGCCGTAATATGCGTTAGCTCCGTGTTTTCTCATAAAATGCTTATTGATTATATAATCGGACGCCGGTTCAGCATCTTTATTAGACAGCATAACGGTGTTAAAGGCCATCTTTGCTACCTCTTCCAGGACTACTGCGTTATGAACGGCATTATCAGGGCTATTACCCCAGCTGAAGGGTCCGTGATCCTCCACCAGAACACCGGGAACATAAACAGGATTCAAATCCTTAAAGGTCTCGACTATTACATGTCCTGTATTCTCTTCGTAATTTCCCTCGATTTCATCCTTAGTCATCTTTCTGGTACATGGTATGGAACCATAGAAATAATCGGCATGTGTTGTGCCAAAGCAGGGTATGGATCTTCCGGCCTGGGCCCAGCTTGTAGCCCAGCTTGAGTGTGTATGTACTATACCGTTTATTTCCTTGAAACTACGGTAGAGAACAAGATGGGTAGCTGTATCGGATGATGGGTTGAGATCCCCCTCAATCTTGTTTCCGTCCAGGTCAAGTACGACCAGATGCTCCGCTCTAAGTTCATCATAGGGAACCCCGCTTGGTTTGATTACAACAAGTCCTTTATCACGGTCAATTCCGCTTACATTTCCCCATGTAAATGTTACTAATCCATAACGGGGAAGGTCGAGATTGGCCTTTAATACTTGCTCTTTTAAAGACTCTAACATATTTATGCATCCTCCTGAAATTCAATTTATCATATTACTACTTAGTTATTACTACTTATTTCGCTCTATACATGATTCTCCTATAACCAGTTCAGGTATAAAGATTCTTTTTCGCGGGTTACTAAGATAATTTTTATCTTCAAGAAGCTCTAACATTAACTCTGCTGCTGCTTCACCGAGTTTTTCCTTTGGATGCTTTGCTGTTGTAATTCTAACCGGACAATTGGCAGCCAGATATGAATCATCAAAGCCTGTAATACTGATGTCTTCTGGCACATTAATACCCAGTTCGGTGAGGGTTTGATATACCCCAAATGCAATCTCGTCATTATAGCATGCGACCGCGTCCAGAGGCATTCCCGTTTCAATAAAAATCTTTAATTCAGAATTTGGTTTTGTTTTCCGGTCTTCGGTATGAAACCATATAACCTTTTCTGAGTCATAAGCCATACCTGCTTCTGAAAGAGCCTTCACATAACCATGATGACGATTGATACCCTGCATATCATCAGCTTTAAAAATTCCTGCAATATTTTTATGGCCCAGATCAATTAAATGTCTGACAGTAAGATACATGCCATGAGCATCATCAAGAATTACCTGTGACTTATCCTTAAGATGATAATAAGTTCCGTGAATAAAAATATATGGGATACGGTGGTTGTCCAGAGCCTCATAGTACTCAGAATTGTTGGAATACAGGGCGCTTTTTGTTGGCTCGATAATCAATCCCTCGATATTCTTGCTCAAAACTTCCTCCAGATACATGGCTTCTCTGGACACATTATTATCGGTATTCTTAAGCATTATGCTGTAGCCTCTATGAGATAAAACAGTATCAATACCCTGAATAACACGGGGAAAGATATAATCCGAAATATAGGTAGTAAGCACTGCAATATTGTGAGACTTTGCTCTCTTGATGCTTCTATCCTTAACATAAGTTCCCCGACCTTGTTCAGTATAAAGATAACCTTCAGACACCAATACAGAAATTGCTTTCCTGACAGTATGACGACTGAGGGAAAAATCCTCACTTAGCTGATTCTCTGAAGGTATGCGTTCGCCGGCTTTAATCCGGCCCATTATTATCTGTTGCTTAATATGGTTCTTGAGTCCTTCGTATTTTGTCTGTCCGTTCACATGGATACTCCTTGCTTAACTTGTACGTACATCAATTACATTATATACAGGATAGTGCTTTTTTACAAGTAAAATTAATGTTTGTCCTACGGGTCTGATACTTATTGCAAACAAGAAATATATGGTTTATAATTATTTTAATAATACTTGTACGTACATCCAATACTTTATAGGAGGAGTCAGTTATGCCAAATTTGAAAAACTATGAATTCTGGTTTGTTACAGGAAGCCAATTTCTTTACGGAGAGGAGCCCCTGAGACAAGTCGGAGAGCACTCGAAAATCATAGCAGAACATCTTAGTGAAAAAACCCCATTTTCAATCAAATTTAAACCGGTGGTAAAAACTCCGGAAGAAATTTATCAACTCTGCATTGATGCCAATTCAGATGAAACATGTGCAGGTATAATTACCTGGATGCATACCTTTTCACCAGCGAAAATGTGGATCAAAGGCTTAATGTCTCTTCAAAAGCCAATGTTACACCTGCATACTCAATTTAACCGTGATATACCCTGGGACAGCATTGATATGGATTTCATGAACCTGAATCAGTCTGCTCATGGAGATCGTGAATTTGGATTTATAGGAGCAAGACTCAGAATGCCTCGCAAAGTTATTGCAGGCCATTGGAAGGATGAAGGGGTTGTTGACAGAATAAGCCGCTGGATGCGCTCTGCAATTGCATTTGTTTACAGCAAGCACATTAAGGTATGCCGCTTTGGCGATAATATGAGAGATGTTGCTGTAACAGAAGGCGATAAGGTTGAAGCTCAGATTAAGCTTGGCTGGACTATTGACGGCTATGGTATCGGTGATTTAGTCAGGATGGTGAATGAAGTATCAGAATCTGATATTGATAAATTAATGAAAGAATACGAAAGCCTGTACGATATGTCGCAGGTAAAAGATTCTGAAGAAAAGATGGAAGCCGTAAGATATCAGGCTCGCATTGAAATAGCACTAAAGGCATTTATGGCAAAAGGTAATTTTGAAGCCTTTACCACTACTTTTGAAGATCTGCACGGCCTGAAACAGCTGCCCGGTCTGGCTGCTCAACGAATGATGGAAGCAGGCTACGGATTTGGCGGAGAAGGCGACTGGAAGACCTCCGCGTTGGTACGCCTTATGAAGATAATGGCCGATGGAAAAGCAACCTCTTTTATGGAGGACTATACCTATCATTTTGAGCCCGGGAACGAATTAAATCTTGGTGCTCATATGTTGGAGATATGCCCCACCATAGCATCCGGGAAGCCAAGAATAGAGGTTCATCAACTTGGAATCGGCGGAAAGAGTGACCCTGCAAGACTTGTATTTGACAGTGCCGCTGGACCTGCCCTATGTGCTTCATTAATTGATCTGGGGAATAGATTCCGCCTGATTATCAGCGTAGTTGATGTTGTTGAGGCAACCCATGATATGCCTAAATTACCTGTTGCCCGCGTACTTATGAAGCCGCAGCCTTCACTGTCAACAGCTGCAGAAGCATGGATTCATGCAGGTGGAGCTCACCACACTGTATATACACAAAATGTTACTGTAGAGCAGTTGACCGACTGGGCTGAAATGTGTGGTATTGAATGCATAGTAATTGATAAGAATACCACAATCAATTCGCTGCTCAAAGAACTAAGATGGAATGAAATAGCATATAAGCTAATGTAAGCGCTAATTTATCTGCTTCTTTAGTATGTACTCCAGAAATTATGTAGATTAAACAGGTGCCTGTAAAGTGAGTCAAATTTGCCGGTCCGGCAATCTATCAATTGAGATGCAGGAGGTGCGAGGTTAGAAGTGAGAAATAGCAGATGAAGAATTAAGTACTATATCTCACTTCTCACATCCGGCCTTCCGTCTCAATTATATTGACATCACTCATGGCACCTTTTATGATTAAAATCAAAATGAGTTTTCCTGTAATCTCATTCTAAGATATCACTCAAGATGACACTTTTTTCCTCCCCGGTTATGCTATAATGATATTGGGTGCAGTTATGCAGTCCACATCAATCCAGGTATCTGTTTCTTGTGGGGGTACTCGCTTTGATTACCAAAATATTCTTAAGTATCAGGGATTTTTTCGGCAATCTTAGGCTGAACAGAAAAATTCAGCTTTCATTGATGATTATCATAGTGCCATTGTTTATTCTGTTTGTATTACTTTTTACAAACATGTATTACTTCAATCAGCAATATGACAAAATAATTGCCAATGCCACTGAGGCGGGGCGTTTCAGTATAGATTTTAAAGAAGATTTTGACTATAAGATTTATTTGATTATAGCAGGTCATTCAACCTTTGAGAAAGAAGATCCCTACAAAAATATTGAGGAAGCCCGTGAAATAGTGTCAGATTTAATTAGCAATACGAGCCTTATCGAAAACAAACACCGTGCTGAAGATATTATGAAGATTCTGGGCAACCTGGAAAAGTACTCCAGACAAATAGAAGAAAACAAGAAGATCGGCGGTTTCTATGATGAAAACATTATTTTATGGGAGAATTACGTCCAAATTGCTACCTCGCTGGTTCATTCTACAATGCTGGAATATACATATTATGAGACAATAGGTATGGAACAGGTGCGTTCGGGAGTGGCAGAAAGCCTTCAAAGGATAACTATTCTCAGCCTGACAGTTTTTGCAGCTTTGGTTATTATAGCATTATTTTTGTCAGTGATTATTCCTAACAGTATCGTCAGACCTATTCATAAACTAAATGAAGTGACCAACCAGGTGGCAAAGGGAGATCTTTCGGTTCGGGTGAGAGATGTAAATGGTGCAGAGGTCAAGCGTCTTGGAAAATCTTTAAACATTATGATTGAAAAGATTGATCATCTGCTTGATGCTGTTAAAAAAGATGAAGAAAATCTTAGAGCGGCGGAACTTGAACTGCTTCAGGCACAAATAAACCCACACTTTCTGTACAATACCCTTGATACAATAATATGGCTTGCCGAAGCAGGAAAACAGGAAGATGTAGTAGATGTTGTAAGCGCTTTGTCGCACTTTTTCAGAACCTCGCTGAACCACGGGGACGGCATGTTTACCCTGCGCGAGGAAGAACGGCATGTCCACAGCTATCTTCAAATTCAACAGGTAAGATATCAGGATATTCTTGATTATGAAATAAACATTCCTGAAGAGCTTTTTGATACTGTTATACCTAAGATCACTTTACAGCCTCTTGTTGAGAATGCGCTATATCACGGTATAAAAAATCGCAGAGGTGGAGGAAGGATTGAGATATCTGCTGTGTTAGAAGATGGTGATGTTATAATATCGGTTAAAGATAACGGAATGGGAATGAGTGAATCACGACTTAAGCAGATCATTGCCAATCTGGATGATAAAAATCATGTAATAAGCGGTCACAAGATACGCGAATCATACGGTCTTTATAATGTTAATCAGCGTATTAAGCTTAAATTCGGGGATCAATATGGGCTGTCAATCACAAGTGTATATGAAGAGGGCACTTGCATACAGGTAAAGATTCCTTATGTAAATCCCAAACATGGTGCTTTAAGTTAGTACAATATAAAAAGGGGACTGTCTCGGAATATGGAGTATGTCATTCTGTTGCCATATAATGGCCGAAGAATTTTCAAAATGATTTCCTGTTCTGAGACAACCCCTCTATTTTCTAATTATGATCTAAGGGTGATGCGATTTTTTCTGAATATCTCCGGTGAATTCCTTCCAATATTGCATTGCAGTACCATCATCTCCATAATGGCCGACTATATGTTTATTATCTTCAAGTAAATAAATCTCTATTTTGAAAGTTTTATTTCCCTTAATATACGTGCCGCTAAACTTATTATTGGAAACAGTACCTGAAATTCTATCTTTATTTCCAAGGCTTCCGGTTATATTGTTATTTTTCTGCTGGATTATAAGATTGCCTATACCTTTTATTGTCCAGGTACCGGTAAAATCAGCCGGCTTTGGCAGGTTTCGCAGATATTTATTGAAACTGTTCTCCTCTCTATGACCGTCCCAATCCTGCCAGTCCCTTCCGGATTTGCCTTTATAGCTGTACTTACCTTTAAAGGACTTACCATCGGATGCCATTTTAAATTCCAGACTGCCTGATGAATTCTTTTCACTATATGTTCCGATGAGCTTGTCGTCTGAAATTACACCCTCTACTGTATTGTCTTTCCCGTACATTCCCTCTACATAAATACCGCTCTGGGTAAGGATAAGCTTTCCCTTATTGGTGAACCAGATTCCTGACCATGTATGGTGTGAATCTTCTGGAGGGGTTGGAGGATAGAAATTATCACCATCAAGAAGATATGATATGGTCGCAGTACTTGTGGACCCGTCCCAGTCAATATCGCAACCCAGACTTTCAATGATAAAGCGCAGGGGTACCATTGTACGACCTGTATCGGAATAATACGGAGCAACGTCCATGGTTTTTTTAACGCCGTTAACCGTATAGTCTGTCTTTCCTATCCATACACAAACGGTTGATCCATTCCATTTGACAGTGATTTTTTGTTCTCCCGAAATATAATCTACGGTTCCTCCCATTGCTTCAATCAAAGCTCTAATAGGTAACATAGTTCTTGCATTCTTAAGAACCGGAACAGTGTTTTTACCGGGATCAATTTCCATCCATTTCCCGTTAACAAGCATTTTTCTCTCGCCCAATGTCATTGAAATCGTTCCATAAATACGCTGGAACTTTACTGATATTTCATTTGAAGGGCTTCCCAGAGTTTTATCTTTTAAAACAGGTCTGACTATATAATAATAAGTTGTTCCGGGAACGACCTTATTGTCTTTATAACTGTTTCCGGTAATCCAGAAATCAGTTTCAGGAAGATCGGTTTGTTTGCCCGAACGTGTTGATCTGTATACATAATATCCTATTATATCTGTACTTTTACCGTTGTTCTTCCATTCGAGAGTAATATTTCCCGTATTAATTTTGGCTGTTAAAGTAATTGAAGATTTAGCCCCAGCGTAATATACTTTTACTTCATTAGATGCTTTGCCTGTGTAGCCATCAGACAGAACAGGCTTTACTATATAGTAATATGTTGTCCCGGGAGTTACTTTCGTGTCTACATAACTGGTTCCTGAAATCCAAAAATCGGTTTCGGGTAAAATAGTGTGTCCTCCTGAGGTAGTAGACCTGTATACATAGTACCCTTTAACACCTTTTTCATGTGTTATTGCGTTCCATTTAAGAGTTACGTTATCAGCATTTACATCGTACTTTAGATTGATTTCAGTTTTTTTGGCGGCCGCAACAGCGGGAACTGTGTTAAGTGTTGCTACTGCACAAACTGTCATACAAACCATAAGGAAGAATACAAGCAGCTTTTTTTTGATAGTGTAGTACTGGTTCATTTGGACATCCTCCTGACTTTTTTTGTATTGTTCTACGCTTATAGTATTGCAAGAATTTCTATT
>JAAYTR010000102.1 GCA_012523685.1 Clostridiaceae bacterium
CGCTTCTGGTACCCTTGCTCGAACATTGGTACATTAAAACAGAAGCGCTTTCCTTTCTCTATGATGATATGGACATTATATCCATCAATAACTGGACAGGCAATACCGTCAGCTTACTGACATTTTGCGGCGGCGTAAACAGGGGGCTTAGAAAAATGATGGGAAGCTGTCATACTGGTGAAATTACCCCATCTAAAGAGGACTATTTGAAAGTTATGCTGAAACTTTCGAATGGCGCGGGTGTACATTCAAGCGATATTGCAAATGTACTTGGGATATCCCGCGCCAGTGTAAGTTGTATGATGAATGTTCTCAAGCGCGATGGATACGTTACTAAGGAGAAGTATGGCACTATTATCCTAACAGAAAACGGTAGAAATGTGGCAGCTAATGTAAAAAGACGGTATGACTTACTCAAAGAGTTTTTTAACAATGTGCTTGGCGTTGAAACTGCCACTGCCGATAGAGATGCCTGCCGTATAGAACACCTAATTAGTTCCGAAACAACGGATAAGATTAGCTGCTATCTTGAGAAGAAGTCTGTATATAAATAAAAAGTTGATTATCGGTAGGAAAATTGCAAGAAGGTGTGAAAATAGAGAAATATGAAAACTTGTGCAAGGTGAAATTTTTACGAAAGTAGGGTTGATTAGGCGCATGCAGACAGAAGATATATGTCCTGCTACTACTGATTTTAAAGTAATGAGAGAAAAGAAATACTCGTTTGAAGTTATTGAAGAAGAGATAGAGGTATTAATATTTTAAATAATATCTTACAGTATAATGAATGGATCATACACTGACGAACCAGGTGCAATATATATTTATACATACTCTTAATATTTTGTGAGGCGATATTGTGATCATATCCGGACTACATAAAATGACGTTACTTGATTATCCCGAAAAAATTGCAGCGACGGTGTTTACTGGTGGCTGCAATTTCCGTTGCCCATTTTGCCATAATGCCTCCTTTGTTTTGAACGCCGATAAGACGCAAAACATATCTGAGAAAGAATTTTTCGATTTCCTTATAAAAAGAAAAGGATTGTTGGACGGAGTTTGCATATCGGGCGGAGAACCGCTTTTACAAAAAGATATAAGCAAATTTATTTCTAAAATTAAATCTCTTGGCTTTTTAGTAAAGCTGGACACAAATGGTAGTTTCCCCTTTAAACTTAAGGGACTTGTCAGCAATGGACTGGTCGACTATGTGGCTATGGACATCAAGAATTCTCCTGCAGGTTATGCTAAAACAGCGGGGACAACTGAAGAAGTACTATCGAAAATAAATGAAAGCGTGGACTTTTTGCTTGCAGATCATATTGAATATGAATTTCGTACAACGGTAGTAAAATCTTTTCACACAAAAGAGGATTTTATTGCAATCGGTAAATGGCTGCAAGGAGCTAAAAGATATTTTCTTCAACACTTTGTAGACTCAGGCGATTTAATACAATCCGGGCTTTGCAGTGTTGAAAAAGCTGAACTAACAGCATTTGCTGACGTCGTGCGAGAGTATATACCCAATGCACAAATTAGGGGCATATAATTATATGTTGTATTTAGAACTATATTTAACCGCTATATATTGTGCATTTTTCTTGACAAATAAATTTCGAAATAATAAAATGAATTTGTTCCCACAGCTTCCAGTCTTGCAAGTGCAGGCTTTTTAAATCAGAAAGCAGCGTAAAATCAGCTATTTTTTACAATAAGGAGTGGAATGTGTAATGTACCAGGTAATTAAAAGAGATGGAAAAATCGCGGAATTTAGCATAAGCAAAATTGCTAATGCAATAACCAAAGCGTTTGATGCGCAAAACAAGCAATATAATACTGATATTATCGATTTCCTTGCTCTCAAGGTAACGGCTGATTATCAGGATAACATTGAGAACGGCCTGATAAGCGTAGAGAAAATCCAGGATAGTGTCGAACGGGTTTTGGTACAGGCAGGCTATGCCGACGTTGCAAAAGCATATATTTTGTACCGTAAGCAACGGGAAAAAGTACGCAACATGAATTCAACGTTACTTGACTATAAGGAGCTAGTCAACAGCTATGTCAATGTGGATGATTGGCGAGTAAAAGAAAATGCCACTGTTACCTATTCTGTCGGGGGCCTGATTTTAAGCAATTCGGGAGCTATCACCGCAAACTATTGGCTTTCGGAGGTTTATGACGAGGAGGTTGCGAACGCACACCGCAATGCGGATATGCACATCCACGACCTTTCCATGTTGACGGGTTATTGTGCCGGGTGGTCGCTTAAGCAGCTTATACAGGAAGGTTTGGGTGGTATAGAGGGTAAAATTACATCTGCCCCTGCGAGTCATCTTTCTACCTTGTGTAATCAGATGGTTAATTTTCTTGGAATTCTGCAAAATGAATGGGCAGGCGCACAGGCTTTTTCGTCATTTGATACATATCTTTCTCCATTTGTAAAGGTTGATAACCTGAGCTATAAAGAAGTGAAGCAGTGCATCCAGTCGTTTATATATGGTGTAAATACGCCAAGCCGATGGGGCACGCAGGCGCCATTCACCAATGTGACGCTTGACTGGACAATGCCGGAGGATCTTGCAGAGCTGCCTGCCATCGTAGGCGGCAAAGAGATGGATTTCAAATACAAGGACTGTAAAAAAGAGATGGACATGGTGAATAAGGCGTTTATCGATATTATGCTTGAAGGCGATGCCAACGGCAGAGGTTTCCAGTACCCCATACCGACCTATTCCATTACCAGAGATTTTGACTGGAGCGATACGGAAAATAACCGCTTACTCTTTGAGATGACAGCAAAATACGGAACACCATACTTTTCCAACTACATAAATAGCGATATGCAGCCAAATGACGTCCGCAGCATGTGTTGCCGTCTGCGCCTTGACCTGCGTGAGCTGCGTAAAAAGGGCGGCGGTTTCTTCGGCAGCGGTGAAAACACAGGCTCCATCGGTGTTGTGACCATCAATCTTCCACGAATCGCTTATCTTGCGGCAAACGAAGCGGACTTCTATATGCAATTGGACAGGTTAATGGATATTGCTGCTCGGTCATTAGACACAAAACGTACCGTTATTACCAAACTGATGAATGCAGGGTTGTATCCTTATACGAAAAAATACTTGGGCACCTTTGATAACCACTTCTCTACCATTGGTATTATCGGAATGAACGAGGCTGGACTGAACGCAAGCTGGCTAAGAGCGGATCTTATGCAGGAACAAACGCGGCAATTTGCAAAAAATGTATTGAACCATATGAGAGAGCGGCTTGTAAAATACCAAGAACAGTATGGTGCACTGTTCAACCTGGAAGCAACACCCGCAGAATCCACCGCCTATCGTCTTGCCATGCATGATGTAAGAAGATATCCTGATATCATTACCGCTGCCAGGCCAGGTGACACTCCTTACTATACAAACAGTTCCCATCTTCCGGTTGGCGCTACGGACGATTTGTTCGAGGCGTTAATGTATCAGGATGAGCTGCAGGTTCTATATACGTCAGGCACTGTGTTTCATGCATATCTTGGGGAGAAGTTGCCTGACTGGAAAGCGGCAGCTACGCTTGTCCGCAGGATTGCGGAAAATTTCAGGCTTCCTTATTACACGATCTCACCGACATATTCCGTGTGTAAGACGCATGGATATATCAGCGGCGAACATCACTTATGCCCCGAGTGTGGTCAGGAAGCCGAGGTTTACAGCCGCATAACGGGATATTACCGTCCCGTAAAAAATTGGAATGAAGGAAAAACGCAGGAATTCAAAGACCGCAAAGTATATAGTGTAAAGGAATCAAATTTGGAGCCAGATACCTGTTCCTCTGAGCAAAATAGAGAATTGCTGTTGTTTACTACTCCTGCCTGCGTAAACTGTTCCATGGTAAAGAAAGCATTAGCTGAAGCTGGAATTATTTTTAGTACTATGGACGCAAGCGAACACCGGAATTTAGTTGAAAAGTACGGTATTCGTCATGCACCGACACTTGTGGTTGTTACAGAGAATGGCGTGGAAAAATTCTCAGGTTTGGTCAGTATAAAAGAGTATATCAACAATAATACATATCAGAATAGTATGAGCACGATATCTTGAGATCGGGCAATTATTGACAGGATATGTAAGTAAGGGGATAAGGACTTTCCTTGTTCCCGCAGTTCATTATATAAAATTCAAATCACAGAATAATTTTAGTCGGAAATTACTATGGGAGGAAGCTTCCGTAGTAATTTTTTATTTTACAGCGATTTTGAATCTATATATATTTCTCGTTGCAGACATTGACATATGCTCATAATTGAAATACAATAATAATTGTGGGCATAAGTCCATAATTATTAATTTATGAATAAAGAGTCGTGCAAAATGAAATTTTCGGTTGCTGTGAAGGGCGCGGATGTGTCAAAAGATATTGGATGCTGTGATACCTTTTTAATCTTTGAGGAAAAACGCGGAAGAATTATTATGCGGCAGATAATAGAGAATCCCGGATATAAACCTGATTTATTGCCCGGTTTTCTTGACAGGCTCAAAATTGAAGCAATTCTTTGCGGGAGCATGGACGAACTGACTATGCAGGTGTTTACAAGCAAAGGAATCAACGTTGTAACCGGTGTATCGGGCAATGCCGATAGAATTGCTGATCAATACGCTATAACGTCAAAAAAACAGGCCAATATGAAGTCCTGCCTTCAGCCTATGCCCAAGGTACTCGTTTCCTGCCGAGGCTTAAACGGAGAAAATAATGTTCTGGCAGTGGGTTATTGCGGGAATTGTAGCTATGACCCGCCTATGGTGATGGTAGGCATTGTACCGACAAGGTATTCCTATCAGATGGTTAAGGAATCCGGATGCTTTGTAGTAAATCTTGTGGACAAAAGCTATCGTGAAACCTTTGATTATCTGGGAAGCCACAGCAAGCGGGATGGAGATAAATTGACGGCCATGAATGTCCGGCTGCAGGATGGCAAGAAGGTCAATGCCCCTATCCTGCCCGACTGCCCTGTGAATATCGAATGCAAGGTAGTGGATTCCATTGTAACGGGTTCACACGAAATGTTCATCGGCAGGATTGAATATGTTCATGCGGATGCAAAATTTGTGGATCTTGAAGGAAACATTGATTTTTCACAAATCGATTTTATTTAGCAATACTTATGGCTTAGATGGTTCTGTTTGCCATGAGCATCAAAATGCTGGTGAATGTGAAAATTAAAATCCACATGCTCGGTTTCATATTGTCATGTGCTTATATCCTGATATTAAAAGCTCTATGAGGTTGTGATCATTTTATGGAAGCTAAAAAAGATAATTCTGAAATTGTTGTATATGAAAATAATGATGAAGTTGCCGACAGCATAGAGCTGCGCCGTTTCAATAAGCTATGTAAAATCCTTGAGTCTAAAAATATCTGTATAAAGAGATACTCTTTTGTGGAAGACCGAGAGCAGTTTAGACAAAACAAGGACCTGTGGCATCTGATATGCTGTGCAGGCATCGATATGTTGCCGGCTACATATGTTAACGGTAAAATAGAAAAAATTGAAGGATATCCTACAAAAAAAGATATATATCGATGGATGTCTGATGTTTAGCAAACTTATTATAGAAAGAAAACGCATATGAAAATTGCAGTAGCAAGTGAAGGTAAGATGGTAACGGAGCATTTAGGTCATTGTGAAGGTTTTGCAATCTTTGAGACTGAAGACAATCAGATTAAAATAAAGGAGTTTTATTCAGAATCCCGGACATAGGCCCGGATTTTTGTCGATCTTCTTACATGAGAAAGTACTCAATGTCATCATTTCTGGCGGTATGGGTGGTAAAGGAGGTATGTTTTAAATATGAATGACACGCCGAGGGGCGACCGTCTGCATATAGCTCTGTTTGGAAGAAGAAATGCGGGAAAATCAAGCTTAATTAATGCGTTGACACATCAAAAGGTTGCGGTGGTATCGGATATACCCGGAACTACCACAGATCCTGTGTACAAAAGCATGGAGGTGCTGCCGCTGGGGCCGGTTGTATTTATTGATACGCCTGGTATTGATGATAAAGGTATGCTTGGTGAGATGAGGATAGAAAAGACAAAGGAAATTCTGAGGAAAACCGATATTGGGGTTCTTGTAGTTACACGCGATACATATTGGGGGGAGCAGGAAGAAAGTATTACAGAGCAGTTCATAAAGCGAGGAGTGCCTTTTGTAATTGTTATTAATAAATGTGAGGATAGGATGGATGATAATGACAGAGGTAACCTTCCGGAATTTTTGGATGCACCTATAGTAAAAATATCGGCCTTGACCGGTGAAGGAATCGATGTTCTGATTGCCAAACTGGCAGAGCTGAAAAAGGACGGTGACCAGAGACTGCACCTTGTAGATGGACTTGTTGGAACAGGAGATCTGGCTATATTGGTTACACCCATTGACAAGGAAGCACCGAAGGGAAGGCTTATACTGCCGCAGCAGCAGGTGCTGCGGGATATTCTGGATAGTGGCGCCATGGCGCTGGTGGTCAAGGAAACCGAGTTGGAAGAAGCCTTAAAGAGACTTACATATCCACCTTCTGTTGTTATTACGGACTCCCAGGTTTTTGACAAGGTGAATGCGGTTCTGCCCCAAAATGTACCGCTTACATCTTTTTCAATCATTTATGCGAGACAGAAGGGAGATTTAGAGCTGTTTTACAGAGCTGTCAAGGCAATTGAGAAACTTAATGATGGTGACCATATTCTCATAGCGGAAGGGTGTACCCATCACCGAAAGGACGACGATATAGGAACTGTTAAGATACCGGGCCTTCTTAAAAAGAAAACCGGAAAGAAACTGAAATTCCATCATGTTTCCGGCGGTTTTTTCGAAGAGGATCTTTCACGTTATAAGCTGGTGGTTCACTGCGGCGCATGTATGCTGAATAAGAGAGAGATGGAATACCGGCAGTCTTTTTCTCTGGAAAGCGGTGTTCCGATGATAAACTACGGCATTATACTTGCATACCTGCATGGGATACTGGACAGAGCAATGATGCCTTTTAAAAATGAGTTGAAATAATCAAGGGGGATTATAAAATGAATTTTCTTAATAAGTATAGTGAGGATTTTAAAGAATATGATGCCATGGAAAGGGATTTTATCGATGACGATAAAATATGGGCCCAACTTAACAAGTGGGCAAATCCATTAAAAAGTGATGTGAGAAAAGTTCTTGAGAAAGCAGAAAAGAAGATAAGGCTTGATCCTGAGGAGATGGCTGTCCTTATACAAAATAAAGACGGGGAAACAATCAATGAAATGTACGCCTTGGCCAACAGATTAAAAAGGGAGATTTACGGCGACCGGATCGTCTTTTTTGCGCCGCTGTATATCAGCAACAAGTGTGTCAATAATTGCAGATACTGTGGCTTCAGACGAGAGAATGACAAAGTTGAGCGAAGAACTCTCACCATGGAGGAAATATCTGACGAAGTTAAAATTATGATTGGCGAGGGTCAGAAAAGGACAGTACTTGTTTATGGAGAATCGCCTGAGACAAACATAGACTTTATGTGTGAGAGTATCCGCCAGGTGTATAACACCAAATGCAGAAATGGGGAAATCAGAAGAGCAAACGTAAATTGTGCGCCATTATCGCGGGAAGAACTTAAAAAACTGAAAGAAGTTGGGATAGGAACTTATCAGGTATTCCAGGAAACATACCACCATGAGACTTATAGGGAAATGCACCCGGAAGGTACAATCAAAGGCCACTATAGGTGGCGCCTTTATGCCCAGGACAGGGCGCTGGATGTAGGGCTTGATGATGTAGCCATCGGAGTACTATTCGGGCTCTATGACTGGAGGTTTGAATTGATGGGGCTTTTGTACCATACCATTCACATGGAAGAAAAATATAATGGTGTTGGTCCTCATACCATTTCATTTCCAAGGATAGAACCTGCAATCGGAACTCCTTATGCATCTGTTCCCAAATACGCTGTAAGCGATGAGGACTTTAAAAAACTTGTAGCCATATTAAGGCTATCAGTACCTTATACTGGAATGATACTAACAGCACGTGAAAAGCCTGAAGTAAGAAGAGAAGTTATACCTCTTGGCGTTTCTCAAATTGATGCGGGAAGCAGAATTGGTGTGGGTGGCTATAATCAATCCAAAGGAAACATGCTGCCTGATAAAGAACAATTCCAGCTTGGTGATACGCGCTCTCTGGATGATGTTATTCGAGAAACCTGTGAAATGGATAGCTTGCCATCCTTCTGTACGGCATGCTACAGGGCGGGCAGAACAGGCGAACATTTTATGGAGGTTGCGAAATCAAGTTTTGTGCATAATTTCTGTATGCCCAACGCGATTCTTACCTTAAAGGAATACCTTCTTGATTATGCTTCCGATGAAACAAGAAAAACTGGTGAAAAGGCTATAGATAAATATGTTAGCAAGCTGGAAGACATAAAAACAAAACAATTTGTCCTTCAAGCACTGGATAGGATGGAGAAAGGGGAAAGGGATATAAGGGTTTAAAAATGAATGCTATGCCGGAATTGGAGACGCTTATAAATACCCTTGAAAATGAGCATGCACTTGACAGAGCCGATTTAGTCAAGCTTTTAACATGTGAGGAGGCGTTCCCTGTTTATACGGCTGCAGATAGAGTAAGAAAGAAATTCGCAGGCGATGATGTCCATTTAAGAGGCTTGATTGAATTCAGCAGCTATTGCTGCAGGACTTGCTTCTACTGCGGCCTTAGAGCAGCCAATAATAAAATAAAGCGATTCAGGATGGAACCTGATGAGATCATAGAATGTGCAAAACATGCTGTAAGCTGCGGGATGAAAACTATCGTTCTCCAGAGCGGTGAAGACAGGTTTTTTACAATAAATGAATTATGCAGTATAGTTAATAGAATTAAATGTATGGATGTTGCCGTAACACTCAGTATCGGTGAACTGTCAAAAAGTGAATACACAGCCCTGAAGAATGCAGGCACCGACAGGTATCTTTTGCGCATTGAAACAAGCAATAAGCAATTGTATAAGAGTCTTCATCCCGGGATGAGTTATAAAAACAGGGTGAGGTGCCTCTATGACTTAAAGGAGTTGGATTATGAAACAGGCACCGGCTGTCTTATAGGGCTGCCGGGACAGACTCCTGAAATGCTGGCGGATGACCTTTTGTTTTTTAAAGAACTGGATGCGGACATGATTGGAATGGGTCCATTTATTCCGTGCGCAGGAACACCGCTGGAACTTCAAGACGGAGGCAATGTAGGTGCTGTCTTAAAAATGATGGCGCTGGCAAGACTGCTTATGCCGGATATAAATATTCCTGCCACTACGGCTCTGGGAATAAAAGATAGTGGTGGTTACGAAAAAGGATTAGGCTGCGGTGCCAATGTGATTATGCCGAATATGGGGAGGAGTGAATATAAAAAACTGTATGCTATCTACCCGGGGAAAGGTGAAGGGATAACAAATCTGGAGAATCAAATTGAAGCTATAAAGTCTACTGTTTTTAAGCTTGGGAGAAGCATTGGACGGGATTATGGAAACAGAAAAAGACTTAGTGATAATCATTCTGTATAAGGAATGTAAAGCAAAAATGGATTATGTAGAAAGATGCTAATAAACCCAGTTTAAAACATTCACCTTCTGGTGCTTATTTTTTGATATAAAATAATTGACATATGCCCGAAATAATATTAGAATTATAATGGGCATAAGCTAAAAAGCTATATATCAAAGGAGAGGATAAGTTATATGAAAGTTTGCATTTCGTCAAGCGGAAACTCATTGGATAGTAAGATGGATCCCAGGTTTGGAAGAGCTGCATACTTTGTTATTGCTGATACGGATACAATGGAATTTGAAATTATCGAAAATAGCGCAGCAGCTTCCGGCGGAGGAGCTGGAATTACTTCGGGACAGCTAATGGTTGACAAGGGTGTGGCGGCAGTAATTACAGGCAACATGGGGCCTAATGCCATGAATGTTTTAAAGGCTGCAAATATTGAAATATATCATGGATCAGCTATATCTGTGAAGGAAAATATTGAAAAATTCAAAAAAGGTCTTCTTGAAAAAATTAATACAACGGTCCCTTCTCATTATGGAATGAGTTTTAAGGAAGGACAAAAATAAAATTATTTAAAATTAATGGAGGTTTTACTATGCGTATCGCAATTTCTACAGATGGACGATATGTTTCTCCTCACTTCGGAAGATGTCCGTCATTTACTCTTGTTGATATTGAAAATGGAAAAATGGTGAAAAGAGTTGAAGTTGAAAACCCGGGGCATGAACCAGGTTATATTCCTCAGTTTTTACACCAGAAGGGTGTAAAACGAATTGTTTGCGGCGGTATGGGAGCAAGAGC
>JAAYTR010000103.1 GCA_012523685.1 Clostridiaceae bacterium
CTATTATCTAAGCATTTGATCAGTATTAAAAAAATCTTTCCATGGGTCATCGCCTTCTATCCTAAAAAGTGCGTTTTCCATATTAATACCATCAGGAGCTATGGTATCAAGCTCATCCCAAAAGATAGGCATGGAAACCTTTGCACCTTTTCTTGCTCTTAGTGAATAGGGGGCAATACTGGTAGCTCCTCTGGCATTTCTGATCCAGTCGATAAATATTTTGCCCGCCCGCTTAGCTTTTCTGACATTGCTGGTATAGCGGTCAGGCCATTTCTGCTCCATAACCTCGGCGACTTTTCTTGCAAAATCGTGAAATGTATCCCAGTTAACGGATGGATTTATAGGTACTACCACATGATAGCCTTTTCCACCACTGGTTTTGAGATAAGAAATCAAAGAAAGCTCGGATAGAATACTCTTAATATCTCTTACACCCTGGCGAACCTTTTCAATATCCATTCCTTCATCCGGATCCAGGTCAAATACCATCATATCTGGCTTTTCAAGCTCTTCAATACGGCTTCCCCAGGTATGAAACTCCAGTGTACCCATTTGGGCTTCCGATATAAGTCCGGATTTATTATCAATATAAAAGTATTCTTCTGTTTCTCCGCTTCCTGTAGAAACAGGTATGGTAATGATTCCCTTGCTGCCGGGACCGGGATGCTTCTTATAAAAGCATGTCTGCGATACTCCTTTTGGGCACCGTACAATACTGAGTATTCTGTGCCCCACATAGGACAGCATACGCTCCGATACTCTTTCGTAATATCTTATAACATCTTCTTTACGAATTTCCGGATCGTTAAAAATTATTTTTTCAGGGCTTGATATTTTTACACCACTGATAATGATATTGCTGCTGTTGTTTTTGTCAGAATCCATATGCTTTTCTGCTTCCCCGCCTGAAGATTCCCTTTTTATATCCTTTGGATTCTTGTCCTCTCTTAAACCCTTAAAGCTTGCTTGTCTCAACTGATCTTCCTCTGTCCATTCTGCAAATTTAATCTCTGCTGCCAACTTTGGTTCAAGCCAGGTGATTTCCTCATTTGACCTTGACTTTGGCGGATTGATAAAAGGCGGATTATTTGTCTTAAGACCACTGAATTTTGATGTGAGTTCTTCGGTATTGTGTCTGTTAAAGCCTGTGCCTGCGCGTCCTGCATAAATCAAATCTTCTCCTTCATAAACACCAAGGAGAAGCGAACTTATGCCCTTAGTTTTTTTGTTTGAAAGAGTATATCCTCCTATGACAAATTCCTGGCGTTTATCACATTTTAGCTTAATCCAGTCACCATTTCGCGTACCACTGTATATCGAATCATATTTTTTCCCGATTATCCCCTCCATGCCAGCCTCGCAGGCTGCAATAAAGCTTTCCTTACCGTTCCCCCTGACATGCCGGCTATAATATAGATTTTTAGGAGCATCCTTCATTAATTCTTCCAGCTTTTCTTTTCTTTCAATAAGGGGTTTATTCCGAAGGTCTTCTCCATTTAACGCGAGCAAATCAAAGACTATATAAGTAAGGGTTTGGCCTTTTGGATTTTTCATATAGTTTTGGAGAGCCTGAAAATTAGTCTTGCCTGTTGAATCTATAATTGTCATTTCGCCATCCAAAACCATGGTTTTTCCGTTAGCTAAATCTATTAATGAATTGCCTATAGTAAAAAACCGCTTTGTGTAATCGTTTCCGTTTCTGGTAATTA
>JAAYTR010000104.1 GCA_012523685.1 Clostridiaceae bacterium
AGAGAAGCCTGCATAGGACAACTCACGCATTTCCCTGTATGTCAGTTCCGAAATAGCCTTCGGATTATTAATCAGCTTTGGACTTGCAACAAATACAGAGTCCACATCGGTAAAGTTCTCATATACGTCGACCTCTAAAGCAGCTGCTAAAATAGACCCAGTTATATCAGAGCCTCCTCTGGGGAATGTAACAACCTCACCGGATAAGGAGTAACCAAAGAATCCCGGGAAAATAATAATCCCTTCAATTTCTCTTAGCTTCGAAAGATTTTTGAAGGATTGAGGCAACACTCTTGCATTTCCATATTCGTCACTCAAAAATAGCCCGGCATCCTTAGGGTTCATATATTGAGCATGTACCCCCTGGCTTTCCAGGTAAGATGCAACCAGACGGGCGGCATTGTCCTCACCCGCGGCTTTTATACGATCCATAAATTTTTCGGCTGTATTATAGCTCATAGAAACTCTTGTTCTAAGATTGTTCTCTATATCCTTAACGATGTGATCATTAATGCCTAAATCTTCAGCTATCTCTGCATAACGTGCGACAATATCATTAAGAACAGATTCATAATCCTCATTTAAAAGATATTTATTTGCACAGTCAATAAGCATATCGGTAACCTTGACATCATTTTCAAAGCGTTTTCCAGGTGCCGATACAACAACTACACGCCTGTCTTTGTCACTCGTAATAATTGAACAGACCTTTTTTATCTGTTCGCTGTTTGCCATAGATGTTCCGCCAAATTTACATACCTTCATACTATCCTCCGAAGGGGTTTCCTCTTATACATCCCCAAATATAAAAAAGGTAAAGGGTTGACCCTTTACCTTCCAATTTTATATTGTACACCAGGCATTGTCAACATTCGCAAATTAATTTCTTTGTTTCTTTCGCGATTGCAAGTTCTTCATTAGTGGGAATTACAAGCGTTCTTACCCTTGCATCTTCATTACTTATATCTATTTCAATTCCTCTGGTCTTATTTTTATCCTCGTTAATTGAAACGCCTAAAAACTCAAGTCCATCGCAAATCATGGAACGCATTACATCATTATTCTCTCCTATACCTGCTGTAAATACTATGGCGTCCAAACCACCCATAGCACATGCATAAGAACCTATAAACTTCTTAACCTGATATGCAAAGATTTCAAGAGCAAGTGCCGCCCTGTCATTACCTTGTTTCACAGCAGTATCCAGATCTCTGAAGTCACTGCTTACTCCGGAAATAGCCAATACTCCTGATTTTTTATTCATAATCTCATCCATTTGCTCGGTAGTTAGACCTTCCTTATGCATAATAAACGTAACAACCGCAGGATCAATAGCACCGCATCGTGTTCCCATGGCTAACCCGTCCAGAGGAGTAAAGCCCATAGATGTATCTATCGTTTTCCCGCAATCAACGGCAGCAATACTTGAGCCATTTCCCAGATGACATGTAACTATTTTCAGAGTGTTCAACGGCTTTCCAAGAATGTGTGCAGCACGTTCTGCGACATATTTATGACTGGTTCCATGGAAACCAAACTTACGAACTTTATATTTATCATAATATTCATATGGAAGCGCGTAAATATACGCTTTTTTAGGCATAGTCTGATGAAAAGCGGTATCAAATACGGCTATTTGAGGAACTTTTGGCATAGTATGCTGACATGCCTTAATTCCTGTAATATTTGGAGGGTTATGTAGCGGAGCAAGTTCAATACATTCCTCGAGTGTTTTCATAACTTCATCGTTAATTATTACCGATTTAATGAACTTCTCCCCGCCATGAACAACTCTGTGGCCAACAGCTGTAATTTCTTCCAGAGATTTTATAACACCCCATTGCTCATGGGTAAGTACTTTTATGAGAGAAGCAATGGCATCCTTATGATCTTTCATTTCTATTTCTTTTGTAACAGCTCTGTCGTCAAAGGTTTTATGTTTAATAAGTGAACCGGGTAATCCAATACGATCACAAAGTCCCTTTGCCAGAACAATCTCCTCTGACATACTTATCAACTGATACTTTAATGATGAACTGCCTGCATTGACAACCAAAATTTTCATATAATGTTTCCCCCTTCAGTGCTTATTCTTGAGCCTGTACGGCTGTTATCGCAACAACTCCTGCTATATCTTCTGCTGAACAACCTCTTGAAAGATCGTTTATGGGCTTTGCTATCCCCTGAGTAATAGGACCGTATGCTTCGGCTTTAGCTAATCTCTGTGTCAATTTATAAGCAATATTGCCTACATTAAGATCCGGGAAAATCAATACATTTGCCTGTCCCTTTAAAGGGCTGTCCTTAGCCTTAGATGCCGCTATCTGTGGTACAATTGCAGCATCAACCTGAAGCTCACCGTCTATAAGCATATCCGGTGCCTTCGCTTTAGCCAGCCTGGTTGCTTCTACAACTTTATCAACTAATTCACTTTTTGCACTGCCGTAACTTGAGTATGAAAGCATTGCAACTTTTGGTTCAGCCTCCACAAGGTTCTTAAATGTTTTTCCGGAGCAAACCGCAATTTCAGATAGTTCCTCTGCATTTGGATTCTCAACAAGACCACTGTCTGCATACAAAAATGTGCCGTTGTGTCCATATCCACAATCGGGAACACACATAATAAAGAATGCAGATACCATTTTTACATCAGGAGCTGTCTTTAATATTTGAAGGGCTGGACGAAGCGTGTTGGCTGTTGAATTCACAGCGCCTGCTACCATACCGTCGGCCTCACCTTTTTTCACCATCATAACTCCCCAATAAAGCGGATTCTTCATGGTTTCCCTTGCTTGTTCAATTGTCAATCCCTTATGCTTACGAAGCTCATAAAGAGTATTAACATAATCATCTATTTTATCTGATTTTAATGGGTTTTCTATCTTTGCCCCGTCTAAATTCAGATCTCCTTTAAGGACATTAATTTCGTCCTCATCACCGACTAATACAATATTTGCATAGTCTTGCTCCAATACCATAGCTACAGCTTTCAGAACCCGAATATCTGTACTTTCAGGAAGAACAATGGTTTTTTTATTCTCCTTTGCCCGCTGCGTAATTCTGTCTAAAAATTGACTCATTCTTAGTTTGCTCCTTTCAATTGTGTGATATATAATTTATTGTCTCATTTATATAAATAAAAATTACACAACATTATTAAACATCGATTTATGACGCCTATAAAATTATAATACAAATGTTTTTTGTATACAAGTTATACGACAAAAAAATACGTTATGAACAAAATAAAAGGGTAGACGCATCTACCCTTTCCTATTAATTCTGGTAATTTTCAACACCCTTTGCAAACATTTCTTTTAGCTTGTCAATATTTTTCCCTGCTGTGTTTTTTATTGTAGTGGCCATATTATTAAATAGCATTCTAATCTGATCTGTTTCAACATAACGTTTTATTTTCATGGTAGTTGTTTTAATCAGCTCCTCATAGCCGAAAACATAATAACGAATGGTCTTATATACAGGCATTAGCTTATTGATTTCCTTTAC
>JAAYTR010000105.1 GCA_012523685.1 Clostridiaceae bacterium
CAGTACATGGAGCATGTAGCTCTTGATTCAGCAAGGGATGGCTTTATTACAGCATTAAAAGACAATGGATATGTCGAAGGTAAAAACATTACCTTTGATATTCAGAATGCGCAGGGTGATCAAACAAATCTATCAACCATAAGCGATCGTTTCGTCAGTAATAATGTGGACTTAGTGTTGGCTATCGCAACGCCGGCAGGCCAGTCAATTGCCGGAAAAACCACAAAAATTCCTATTCTTGGAACAGCTATCACGGATTATGTAGACGCCAGATTAGCACAATCAAATGAAGCCCCCGGTCTAAATGTTAGCGGAACAACAGATATGAACCCGATTAAGGAACAAATCGAGCTTCTTGTTAAGCTGGTACCAGATGCAAAAACTGTGGGAGTTATGTATACTTCAAGCGAAGACAATTCAATCCTTCAAGCCGCAATTGCTAAAGAGAACATAGAAGCAATGGGGCTTAATTATGTAGAGGTCACTGTAACCAATTCTAATGATGTTCAGCAGGCAACACAATCTATTGTAGAAAAATGTGACGCAATTTACATACCTACCGATAATACTTTTGCAACTGCAATACCTACCGTTTACGGAGTTACATCGAAATCCAAAACTCCTGTTATCTGCGGAGAATCAGGAATGGTTGAAAACGGCGGGTTAGCAACTCTCGGTATAAATTATTATGATTTAGGTTACCAAACCGGACTTATGGCAGTAAAAGTTCTTAAGGGCGAAGCACAACCGGCTAAAATGCCCATTGAAAAGCCCAATAAATATGATTTTGCCATAAACGGAACAGTTGCAGAGGAAATTGGTTTAAAGATTCCGGATGACTTATTGGAATACGTAATTGATAAATAAATCAGAGTTTTTTAAAAAGAGCTGATTTAACAGGACTTGAAAAAAGGTGGATTAACATGCTGGAAATTATAAAAGGAGCCATTTCCCTAGGTTTGTTATGGGCTGTTATGACAATAGGGGTGTATATTTCTTATCGTATTTTAGACATTGCGGACCTTACTGTGGAAGGCAGTATTGCTCTGGGTGCTGCTATTGCGGCGCAGGCTATTGCAAGGGGCACTAATCCGTATCTTGCAACTGTTATTTCTCTTGTAGGAGGAATGACCGCAGGATTAGTGACAGGCCTATTACATACCAAACTGAAGATTCCCGCCCTGCTATCGGGCATACTTACTATGATTGCACTATACTCTATAAATCTTCGTGTGCTTGGGAAAGCAAGCCTTTCATTATTACGTATGGATACTGTTTATACTGTATTTGAAAAGCTTGGCTTCGAATCTTCTTGGGCTATTATAGTATTGGGGTTACTGAGCGTATCAATTGTAATATGCTTTCTATACTGGTTTTTCGGAACTGAAATTGGTTGTGCCATAAGGGCTACCGGAAATAATCCCAATATGGTGCGGGCTCAGGGAATAAACACAAATACCATGATAATTATTGGGCTTGTAATAAGTAATGGTCTTGTTGCGCTAAGTGGGGCATTGATAGCACAAAATCAAACCTTTGCAGATGTTCAGATGGGTACGGGATCAATCGTAATTGGTCTTGCATCGGTAATCATAGGTGAGGTGCTTTTTGGAAAGCGTAATTTTTTCTTGAGACTTACTTCTCTTGCAATGGGTGCTATTACATATAGGATAATAATTGCATTTGTATTAAAGCTAGGTATGCATAGTAACGATTTGAAATTGTTTACTGCTATTACAGTGGCAATTGCCCTGTCTCTTCCAATAATTAAGGATTATCTCAACCCGCCTAAAATATCAATTGAGGAGGGTGAGTAATATGCTTAAAGTAGAAGGGCTATATAAAATGTTTAATCCCGGCACAGTAAACCAGAAAATCGCATTACGGGATGTAAGCATACAAATGGAAGAAGGGGATTTTGTAACACTCATAGGCGGTAATGGAGCCGGAAAATCTACCCTGTTAAATTGCGTGGCCGGTGTATATGGAGTTGATAAAGGTACAATCAGTATTGCGGGAACAGATGTTACAAAATTACCTGAACATAAACGCGCAAAAATGTTGGGGCGAGTTTTTCAGGACCCGATGATGGGTACCGCTTCAGACATGATTCTTGAAGAAAATTTAGCCTTAGCATTACGACGTGGCCAACCCAGAGGTTTAAAATGGGGAATTACAAACAAGGAAAGAGAAACCTACAGGCAAATGCTTTCTCACCTGGATCTGGGTCTTGAAGACAGGCTTCACACCAAAGTGGGACTGCTTTCGGGAGGGCAAAGACAAGCTATAACTCTTCTGATGGCAACTATTAATAGACCGAAACTTTTACTGCTAGATGAGCATACGGCTGCGCTTGACCCAAAAACAGCTGAAAGAGTATTATCTATGACAGATCAGTTGATTGAAGAAAACAATTTGACTGCAATGATGGTGACTCATAACATGCGTGATGCAATAAAGCATGGAAATAGGCTGATTATGATGCATGACGGGCGTATAATACTGGATATAAAAGGGGAGGAAAAGAAGAAGCTCACAGTAGAGAGTATTCTGAAACGCTTTGGCCGTGCAAGCGGCGAAGAATTCACCTATGACCGCACACTTTTATCCTAGACTGCCTTAAATAAAAAACTGAAATAAATTGACAGAGGTTGTTTCATAATCATGGTATTTTGAACAACCTCTTTATTAATTGAACTTGCATCTTAAGTTGACTTTAGTCAGCGTGAGCGTCTTTTGTCATTCTGAGAGCAAACGAAGAAACTATTTGTTGGCATAAAAGATCCTTCGACTTAGCTACGCTCCGCTCAGGATGACCGCATGGGGTGCTTTGATATGCTCAGGATGCAATTGCACTTTGATTTTGGTAACGGGTGATGTTATCATTAAAGCATCTACACTGGGAGGTGTGTTATGAAGCTGACACAAGAAGAAAGATCCTGGGTTCTATATGATTGTGCTAACTCTGCCTACTCTATTGCCATCACAACAGCTCTTTTCCCTATAATATTTGGAATGTTTAAAAGCAGCGGAAACAGTATGGACCTGGGCTATTTTAATACTATTGCCAGTATTTTTATAGCTGTTCTGAGTCCTATTCTGGGTACCATTGCTGACTACAAAGATAAGAAAAAGAGGTTTTTTCTTTTTTTCTTTATCATTGGTGTTGTCTTCACCGCTTCATTAGCATTTGTACAACCCGAAAGCGGTCTGAGACTTCTTATAGCAATATTCTACGTATTATCTGCGATAGGTTTTTTTGGAGCTAATATTTTTTATGACTCGTTTTTGGTTGATGTCACAACAGATGAAAGAATGGATAAAGTTTCAACAAGAGGATTTGCATTCGGATATATCTCAAGTGTAATCCCTTTTGCAATAAGTCTGTTGATGATTCTTGCTCTTGGTATGGATAAAACTGTCGGATATCAGATTGGTTTTATAATCACCGCTGTCTGGTGGGGTCTGCTTACTATACCAATGATTAAAAATGTTAAGCAGATACACTTTATAGAACATGAACCAAACCCCGTAAAAAACAGTTTTAAACGTCTCGCGCTTACAATTACTGATATAAAGAAACACAAAACAGTGGCAGTTTTTTTAATTGCTTACTTTTTATATATAGACGGGGTTGACACAATAATTAAAATGGTTGTTCCTTATGCCACGACTGTTTTAGGAACTGATGCCCTGGATACATTTACATTACTTGCCATATTGCTTGTTATTCAAATAATAGCATTCCCGTGTGCAATAATTTATGGAAATCTTGCTAAGAAATATTCCACCAGATTAATGATTATTGTCGGCATATTTACATACATAATCGCCTGTATTGCGGCATATTTCATTACTTCCGTATGGCATATATTTATACTGGGTGCTTTGGTCGGTTCAGCTCAGGGCGGCATTCAAGCGTTGAGCCGTTCCTATTATGCGAAAATAATTCCAAAGCAAAATTCTAATGAATTCTTTGGGTTTTATAATATATTTGGTAAATTTGCAGCCATTATCGGCCCCGGATTAATGGCTCTGACCACTACAATCACCGGTAATGCAAAAATAAGTATTTTTTCTATTATTCCTCTGTTTATTGCCGGTTTCTTTGTGTTTTTAACCTTGCCAAAAGATGCGAATGAGGCTTAAGAATTTGTATCCTTAATAGAATATAGGAGGCATAATGAAAAAAACAATATATTTTGTTAATAATATGAAAAAGTATACAATTTGTATTGAAGTATGAGATAATAATAACAACATTCTATCGCAAGAATTAATAAGCATTTGAAGCGAGGGAAATGATGAAGATTTTGTACTGGCACCGATTCGTTTTTAGAATACTGAAAATAATTATAAAACCATATCTGGTAAAAAAATTAAACTATTCCTACGAAAAAGCAAAGCCAAGAAACCATCCATATATTGTTTTAGCAAATCATAATACTGACTATGATCCTTTTTTGGTCGGTTTAGCATTTCCCGATCAAATGTATTATGTAGCAAGTGAGCATATATTCCGTTGGGGTTTTATAAGCAAGCTCATCAATTTTCTTGTTGCGCCAATTCCCAGAGTAAAGGCTATAACAGAAATACAGACAGTAATTAATATATTAAAGAGATTAAAAGC
>JAAYTR010000106.1 GCA_012523685.1 Clostridiaceae bacterium
GAATCATCCCTCAAACTCATAAGGATTTCCTCCCAATTTATAAACAATTTGGATTTTGTCTTACCAATGACTTCTGGTAATTAATACAGGAGGCGCCGAAGCAAATACTCCGGCGCACATTTTTTTCTTCTTTTGTTTCTATACTACATATTACTACATAAAGAGATACACAATATATGCATTAATTATTGCAGCTATACCTACTACAAGTGTACCCAGTGTCTGTGTTTTGTATCCATCTTCAACTTTCATATTGCCAAAGTTAGTAACTACCCAGAAGTAACTGTCATTTGCATGTGAAACAGTCATTGCACCTGCACCAATAGCTATTACCGTCAATGCCGCCAACATTGGTGTACCAAGCCCTAAAGCTGTCATCATAGGTGCAATTATACCTGCAGTTGTAGTTATAGCAACTGTGGAGGAACCTTGAGCGGTCTTCAATATTGCCGATAACAGGAACGGGAATAATAAACCTAATGATGAAAGTACCGCAGAATTTTCTTTTATAAAGTCGACTAATGTGGAAGATGCAATTACATTTCCAAGAACTCCGCCTGCTGCTGTTATGAAAAGAATAGGTCCTGCGACTTTGAGCGTTTCATTTGTAAGTTCATAAAAGTCCTTCATCATATTTTGTTTAGAAAGTGGTATAATTGCCAGTAATACTCCTACACCAATGGCTATTATTGGTGTTCCTAAGAAAGCTAATATCGGGACTGGTGTGCCTGCCATTTGCAGAGCAGATGCCAGAGCCATCAGCAAGATGGGAACTACTATAGGAGCAAATGACAACCATCCGTTAGGCAGCTTGCCATAGCTGGCAACAAGCTCTTCATATGAACGTACTACTTCACCGGTATCTTCGCCTGCTTCTTCACGGTCCTTTACCTTTTTGCCAATGAATTTTGCAAAAGCATAGCTTGCAATCAGAGGCAGAATAGAACAGATTATACCCAAAATAATTACAAATAATAGGTTTGTTTCCTGATTCAATCCTTGCTCATATAGAGTATTTGCAGCTGCTATAGGTCCCGGTGTCGGCGGAATAAAGCAGTGAGATATATAAAGGCCCATAGAAAGAGCAATTGTACACGCTACAGAGGATTTCCCGGTACGTCTAACCAGAGCCTTTCTAATTGGATTGAGGATTACAAATCCACTGTCGCAGAAAACAGGTATGGATACAATCCAGCCCATTATCAGCATGGCAAGCTCCGGATTTTTTTTGCCAACAAGCTTAACAACGAGGTCAGCCATTTTCAGTGCTGCTCCGGACTTTTCAAGCAATGTACCTATCAGTGCACCAAAAATAATTACAATACCTATGCTTTTGAATGTGTTGCTGAACCCTGTACCGATTACACCGGGGATATCTGTTATGGGAATTCCCGCAACAATTGCAAAAAGCAAGGAAACAGCCATAATAGATAGGAATGGATGAATCTTGAATTTTGAAATAGCAATAATCATTAGCGCGATTGCAATAACAAATGAAATTACTAAAGCAATGCCAGTCATAGTAAGACCTCCTTGTTAAATTATAATAATTTATATTATGGGCCCTATCATAACCTGTTGTAAGACAATGTTATGAAATATAACCCAAAATACCATTTTCTTTATAATTTTTTAAGGTACACAACATTATGTATTGATTCCGGATTACTTTTTTTATTGCTATCTCAATAGAACTACGTGTCATTATGTATACTGAAAAGTTTAATATATGTGATTAATAGAGATTAATATTATTTTTATACTGTATTTTTTCATACTTTATTATTACTATTATATCAAAGATTCTAAATCAGGGCAATTTATTGTTTTTTTAGTCGTCGCACTCTCCTTTCAGACCTGCTCTTCAGCTGTATTTTTTAGGAAGGTTCGTAAAAAAATCAGCCTCATTGCTGAATTTGTCTCCAGCCATGAGGACTGATCAAAAAACATTTATTCTTTATAATGCTTTTGATTGAGATTTTATAACATCATATCCCATTTTATGAATGGCATTTTCGATATCCTTAATCGATAATTTTTGATCGTCAAAGTTCAGTTTTACTTTGCTTGAGTTAAAGGATACATTTACACTTTCATTATCTACACCATCCAGTGATTTTACCGCGCCTTCAATTTTTTGTATGCATGACGGGCAAACCAGGGATTCTAATTGAATAGTTGCTCTCTGCATATTTCACATCTCCTTTGTTTAAATTATTTATATGATGCTCTTAATTTGTACCGAAGGAGTCTCATACCGTTTAGTATGACCACTAATATACTTGCTTCATGTACTAACATACCTATCGACATGTTCATCCATTCGCTGAAGAATACGCTGGCTAGCAGAACTAATACAACTCCCACTGCAATTATAATATTTTGTCGCATATTTCTTGATGTTGCTTTTGTTAAACCCAACGCATGGGGCAAACGGCTGAAATCTGAATTCATTAAAACTACGTCTGAAGTTTCAATAGCTACGTCTGTACCACTTCCCATAGCAATCCCGATTTGCGCCAGAGCAATTGAAGGACTATCATTTACTCCATCACCAACGAATGCAACAATCCGGTCTTTAGCCTGCAGTTCTTTTATATATGCGGATTTATCCTCCGGCAGCATATGTCCGTGAGCTTCAGTCAAACCAAGTTCCCGGGCTACCAGGTCAACTGTTCCCTGATTATCACCTGAAAGAACTATCAGATTTTTGACTCCTAATTTTTTCAGCCTCTGAAGAACATCTTTTACTCCCGGTCGAATCTGGTCGCGAATGCCCATAATCGCTTTTATCTTTCCATCAACCGATGTCAGAACAATTGAGTTGCCGTTTTTTTCGAACCTGGCAATATCGGCACGAACTTTTTCATCTAAATTAACATTCTCCTGTTTCATCAGCTTAGCATTGCCTACGGCCACCCTATGTCCATCAACTTGAGCGACGATTCCGCCACCTTTTATTACATCGGTTTTTTCAACTGTATATAGTTTTGTATCTCCGATATATTCTACAACTGCTTTTGCCAAAGGATGGTCTGACTCATTCTCAACACTTGCAAGGTAACCTGATATTTCATCAGTGTTTTCGGTATAAAACTCTGTATCGGCTACTTTAGGATTTCCTATTGTTAATGTGCCTGTTTTATCAAATACTATTGTATCAACCCTGCTAAAATCGTTGATTACTTCGCTCCCTTTTAAAAGAACACCGTTTCTTGCACCGTTGCCAATACCTGCAACGTTTGAAACTGGCACACCAATTACTAATGCTCCCGGGCATCCAAGTACCAGTATTGTAATCGCAAGCTCAATATTCTGCGAAAGTATCCACACAACTACAGAAAGGATCAGAACAGCCGGAGTATAATATTTGGAGAATCTGTCTATAAAACGTTCAGCTTCCGATTTTGAATCCTGAGCTTCTTCAACGAGTTCAATAATCCTGCCAAAAGTAGTATCTTCACCAACACGATCAGCAACAATCTGGATTGTTCCATTTTCTAAAATTGTTCCTGCATATACCTGAGAGCCTTTCTTTTTGTTTACAGGCAGGGATTCGCCGGTAATACTTGCTTCATTGATATGCCCTTCTCCCGTTAAAACAATACCGTCAACAGGGATCTTTGAGCCTGTTTTAACAAGTAAAATGTCACCTACGTCTACTTCGTCCACTTCCACTTCTTCAAATTCGCCATTCTCCATTTGTTTTAAAGCACTTTCGGGTACCATTTCTGTCAGTTCTTTTATTGCGGAACGTGTTTTGCTCAACGTATGTTGTTCCAGATAAGCTCCGAATAAGAATAAGAATGTAACAATTGCTGATTCTTCAAAGTTCTTTATTACAAATGCTCCTGCAACTGCAAGGGTAACTAATACATCGATACTGATAACTTTTACTCTTAATGCCTGATAAGCCTGAATCGCAACAGGTGCAACACCTAAAACGGACGCGATAACCAATGACCAAACAAATATATTCGTAGTTCCAATGGTCCACTTGCTGAGAAATGCAATCGAAATTAAAATTGCACTCGCTACTGTTATTTGATTTTTTTTACTAAGTATAAGTCTCTGCATAATCTCACCTGCTTATTTATAGTACCCGAGGGCTTTTCCGCCTGTCTCAAAAAGATTCTTCGCTGACGCTCAGAATGACAGCGAGGGTGTCAACCTGAGCGGAGCGTATTCAAGTTTAGCAGCTGTAGCTGACATTTGTCATCCTGAGCGGAGTCGAAGGATCTTACGCATAATATGCTTTATCTACCTCGGATAACATGTTATATACTGCCTCATAACTCTCGCATACGTCATC
>JAAYTR010000002.1 GCA_012523685.1 Clostridiaceae bacterium
ACAAACATGGCCACAATTCCTACTACGACGAGAACAATGGCGAAGGCTATATATAGGATCTTGGCTAAGCCACTGCCAAGCATCACTCCGAAATTGAGAACATCCTGTAAATAATCGGACACTTTATCATATCGTTTTTGTTTTCTGGGAACCAAAAACAAAAAGTAGATCCATATAGCTATAATAACTGCGCCGGTCAGTATATAGGCAAAGGAGCCTTTAAGTGTCTCTGTGATTTTATCGGCCATTGAAAAAAATCCGAGTTTTAAAAAACCTTCCATAGGTTAACCCCCATTTTTATTCCGTTTTATTAGTTCACCGGCAAGCTTTACAGCTTTATATGCATCGTTGCTGTAATATGCCCCGAAACTTTCTGCAAAGCTCCGGTCTACGACTGCTCCACCTATCATCATATAACAATTGAGTTTTTCACTCTTCATATTAGACATTACTTTCGGCATTTGGTTCATTGTTGTAGTCATAAGCGCTGAAAGCGCTATGATATTTGCATTATTTGCTTTTGCGGCATCAATAATCCTGCCTGACTCAACGTCCTTACCTAAGTCTATCACATTGAACCCATAATTTTTAAGTAGCATGGCTAAAATATTCTTCCCTATGTCATGGACATCGCCCTTAACAGTTGCTATTACAATGGTGCCTTTACTCTCTATTTTTTCCTCGCTGCTCCTCTCAAGCTCCGGAGCGAGCACAGCCATAGCCTTTTCCATGGCTTCGGCGCCCCTTATAAGCTGAGGCAGGAAATATTGTTTCTGTTCGTAGCGGTCTCCTACCATCTGGATAGCAGGAATCATTTCATTATCTATTATTTCTTTGGGCGACTTTCCGCTTATCAGTGCTTGCCTTGCCATATCCTCAGCAGTTGTCCTGTCCCCGTTTATTATAGCATCATAAAGTGATTTTAAACCAGATTCCTGTGCTTTTTCGCTTTTCCCCGATATTTTGCCTTGCTCCTGATTATCTCCTGAAAAATACTCAATATAGGATATCCCGTTTTTATCCCGTGACACAAGTGCATCTGAAGCCTTGACACTTTGCATCATCTGTTGATTGTTCGGATTTAAGATGGCAGTAGTTAAACCGTTTGCCACAGCCATCGCCAGAAAAGCGGTGTTAATACTCTCTCTTGAGGGAAGCCCGAACGAAACATTGGAAAGCCCTATTGTGGTATTTATTTTATAAGTTTTCTTACACCATGATATAACCTTCAAGGTCTCAAGAGCACCGGATGGATTTGAGGCTATTGTCATTACAAGACCGTCCACCAAAATATCCTCTTTACTGAATCCAACTTCCTTTGCTTTGGAATATACTCTCTTAATTATCTCAATTCTCTCTTCAGCTGTTTCCGGCACTCCATTATCATCAACGGGAAGAAGAACGAACATTGCACCATATTTTTTTGCTAAGGGAAGCAAGGTTTCGAGTTTTTCACTTTCCCCTGATATCGAATTAACAACAGCTCTTCCCGGATATATCCTTAATGCAGCTTCCAAAGCCCCGGGGTTTGAGGTATCAATTAAAATAGGCGCCGATACGGCGTTGCACACCGCATTAACCATGGCCTTTAAGGTCTCTTTTTCATCTATTCCGGGAACTCCGGCATTAACATCCAACAGTATTGCTCCGGCATCTGTTTGTGCTCTGGCAATATCTGAAACTACATCCATGTCGCCTTTTAATAAAGCTTCCTTTAATAGCTTTTTCCCCGTAGGGTTCAGTCTTTCACCAATAACTGTAAACGGCAGAGTACCATGAATTTCAACGGTTTTTCTATTTGAGCATGCCAGGCTGTATGGCTTTCGTTCTGCCTTTATAGGCTTCATGCTTTTTGCTTTTTCTCCGACTCTTTTGATGTATTCAGGAGTTGTACCGCAGCAGCCACCCAAAGCATTTACTCCTGCTTCAACCAATTCCTCAGCATATGATGCAAAACTCTCGGAATCCATGTCAAATATGGTTACACCATTTTCCAGTCTGGGTTTGCCGGCATTTGGCTTGGCTATAAGGGGAACCTTCGCATAAGGCTTCATCGTCCTTATAATATCCACCATTTCGGCAGGACCGCTGGAACAATTACATCCCACCGCATCGGCTCCTAATGATTGTAACGTCACTAAAGCACTTAACGGGTCGCTTCCCATCAAGGTACGCTGACCTTCAAATGTCAGTGTGACCATAACGGGTAAATCACAGCTTTCTTTTATTGCAATAAGTGCCGCCCTGGCCTCCTGCAAATCCATCATGGTCTCTACTGTGAATAAATCCACACCACCGTCTAAGAGTCCCTTTATTTGCTTTTTAAAGCCCTCAACCGCTTCATCAAACATGACACTCCCGAAGGGGTGCAACAGACTGCCACAGGACGAAATATCCCCTGCCACAAGCGCTTCTCCCCCGGCCGCCTCCCGGGCAATTTCAGCAAGAGTTTTGTTCAGGGTATATGTTTCTTCAGAGATACCGTACTCTGAAAGCTTAATAGGGTTTGCTCCGAAGGTAAAGGTATAAATTATATCTGAACCTGCTTCAACATATTTTCTTTGTGTATCCCTTAAAAGATCACTGTTTAAAACGGCCCATTTTTCCGGACATACGCCGTTTGGCATACCTGCCTTCTGAAGCAGAGTTCCCATTCCTCCGTCCAAAAGTATCAATCTATTTTGTAACAGTTTCTTAAATTCCTTTTTTGTCATGGATTCAACCTCTATCCTCGCTCTTAGCAAATACCGGCTATTGCGAATACAGACTTCTCCGGTATAAGTAAACAGGCTTCATTTAGCATTATGCCTAAATCCTGTGCTTTCAGTAATCTATAAAACTCCTTCTGCTGTAAAATGTCAAAGTCTCCATATCCGGGACTGAAACGCATTTTAGTTAAAAATTTCCCTCTTGGTCTTAAATGCTGTTCCACCATAGCCATAACAAAGTCCAGAGCAGAGTCGGTAATTTCGGATGCCGCTGCGTCAATTACAACAGCTTGGCTCATTTTACCCTCTTCCTGTTTCTTTGCAATGAGCTCCATTATTTTGGGTCCCCCGGTAGCAGCCATTATCAAAACTTGTCGGCTATCCTTCAATAGGTCTGAAAGTCTTTGTCCTGAAAGAGTGGTGCCATCCTCAAGTATTATTTGCGGTGGGTTAATATGAGTGATGTCAATAATACGGTATGCTGCTGTGATATTTAAAGTGTTTTCAGTATCCTTAATAAGCCTTTCCACTTCGTGCATGACTTCATCCGATAACGCAGTATGGTACTTGTCATAACCAAGCCTTGAAAGAACAAGACTTTTATTATAAACAGGCTTTATGGATTTTAGCACCTTAATATCATTCATTGCAGCATTGCCTCTTATCAAGTTCCCCACGATTTTTCTCATATTTTATCATATATAAACAGGCGGGACAAACATTCCTGCGATAATAAATTATTCTAAAAAAACAGCGAAAATTCTTCGCTGTTTTTAATGTTAGCTTGTAAGATCCTTCGACTCCGCTACGCTTCGCTCAGGATGACAATAGGGGGCTCAGGATGGTACTGCAATTTATTTTATATAGTCTTCTAAAAAGTCGGCGAATTCTTTACTTACTTCGTGCCTTGAGATAAAGCCTATATTTTTGTAATATATGGTCTCAAAGTATACTCCGCTTTGATTGTATATCCGTATATAAACCGGGTCTGCAAGTGCATTTCCTGCGGAGCCCTGGCTTGGCGCAGTGCCTCCAACGGCCGAACTTGTATTTCCCATGTCCATCATGCCATCTGGATCAGCATTTGACACAGGCCTGTCTTCGAAGGTTCCGGCTTGCCCATCATCACCTTTCACCATAGGCATATCCTCTGCAAATCCGATATGGTCAGGAGCCGGTTCTATTGAGCCGGGCTCAACCGGATGAGCTATATCCTGTGCTGCATCGGGAGGCACAGGACGGGTCTGATCGGGAATGTCAACACCAGCATCAACTTCGACATCAACACCCTGGCTGCCATCCGGTTTGTAGTTAAACAACCTCTCGAAATACTTATCACTGGAATTCTTCAGCACCGAATAATATGTGTAGAATTGAGAAATCTCATCACGACCGGGCAATTCGCCTCTGGTATCTAATCTGCCTTCTATTTTACTTTGCTCAGAGTATACAATAAACTGAACTTTTGCAATATCTTCAGCACTGTTTATTCCGTAGAGTTTCAGATACTCAACAGCATCCTCATCCTGATTGTTATTGTAGCTTTCAAAGTTAAAAAACTTAAAAAGCTGGTAGGAATCGTCCTTTTTCACAGCAACCACGGCTTCTGATCCTGCAGGTTCGTAATGGTATACCTCGCTGTCGATCAGGCTTGGATCAACACTATTTTTGATAGTTGTTATCTTACTCCCTATATCACTTTCCTCTATTTGCAGCGGAAAGCCGTATTCAGATCTCAAATCGTCGGATAGTAATATATAATGTTTGTCCTCTATTTGAAACTGATTCACCAGAGGAGCAATCATGTCTTCTCTTGCATCAGCAGTTTCGCCCTGTATATAATCCGGTGAAGATAAATTGTTTCTTCCGCTCATCATGTCATAGGCAAGAATACTGCCTGCTATAACAATAACTAATCCCAATGCCGGGAGAGCCTTTCTAAAATTAAACATCATTTTTTGCTCCTTTCCGGAGTGACTCAGAATATTGTTCAGCATCCGCCTCTCTGCGGTTTTATCAGGTTCTATTTTATCAAAAGAACTCTTCAAATCTTCCTTTTTCATTCCAAATCACCTTCCATTTCCATTCTTAATAAATTTCTGCCTTTATGCAGCCAGCTTCTTACGGTAGATTGATTCTTTTTCAATATCTGTGCTATCTCTACTGTGGAATATCCCTCATAATAGTAGAGATATATCGGGGTTTTATATTTTGGAGGAAGAGCCAAGACCTTCTCTAAATTGCCGTCTATCGTAAAGTTTTGATCCACGCCGATATCAGCCACATGATCTATGCCCACCGTTTTTGACCACCAGTGCTTAAAATGGTCTTTACACAAGTTTGTGGCCGTTCTGATCAGCCAAGCCTTTTCATGTTCCTCGTTTTGAAAAACCGTTTTATCACTCATAAGCCTAAGAAAAGTGTTTTGCACCATATCTTCGGTATCAGCTTGGTTTTTCATATACGTAAAACAAACTCGATATACTGTTTTTACATGGCGGTCATAGATTTTGGCAAGCTCTTCATTCGTACGCAATAAAGAACCTTTCAATTGCCTTCCCCCTTTCATAAGTAATACGATTGAGAACCTAAAAATGTTGAGGTTTTAAAAATAATATTAAATTCAGATATAAAAATGGTACCTATAAAAGGTACCATTATTTATTACAAATAAACTACTTTTTAGTCCTATTCAAAAAAAGTATGTTCAAATTTTAAGTAGCCACAAATGATTAGCTACATTTTGTAATAACCAATCTCTACATATCCACTATACTCGTCTTTAATATCTTGAAAAAAATCAATCTCAATCCAATAACCGCCTTTTATACCGTAATAATAAGA
>JAAYTR010000107.1 GCA_012523685.1 Clostridiaceae bacterium
ATATTTCATGGCGATTGTAGCAATGTCCATCAGAGTAATATCTTTCTCTCTTTTGCCATGTACCTGTTGTCTTATTTCAATATAATTCTCATAAACCTCTTTTGTTTTCAGGGCAATTGGGTTTATTTCAAACTCAACATCTTCTATCTTTGTTAAGAAAGTGGTATGTCTGCAATGATCCGACCAATAGGTGTCTAACATGCGAAGCTCGGTGACAGTTGGATCTCTTTCTTCCACATCCCTGAAGTATTCCTGGCAAAAGCTTAAATCATCAAATGACATGGCAAAAGCCATTTCATCCATTAATATCTTCAATTCCTCTTCAGTCATTTTTATAAAGCCTTCAACCGTTTTTACATCTTCCGGAACGGGGTAATCATCCTTAAGTGTCTCCGGCTTGTCCAGTGCGGCCTGACGGGTTTCAACAGGATTTATTACAAGATTAATTATTTTTTGATAATCTGAGTCCGATATTTCGCCTGATAAGACTATAACCTTTGCAACTTTGACATCTGGTCTTTCTCCATGTGTTATAAATTGAATGCATTGTGCAGCCGAGTCGGCTCTTTGATCATACTGGCCGGGCAAGTATTCAATAGCAATAACCCGGTCTGTTTCGGGGATATCGAGGTTTTCTTCATATATATTATCAACCGGCGGTTCAGAAAATACTGTTATTTTAGCCTGTTCATAATCTCTGCCGGTTATGCCTTCTATATCATAGCGATGAATAATCCTTACTTTAGTGAGTCCACTGACAAGCAAATTTTCTGTAATTTCGGAATATAGTTTTGAAGCTTCTACGTCAAAACCTTGTTTCTTTTCAACATAAATCCTTCTTACCGCCATCTCAATGTCCATCCCTCTCAAATTTTTATTATAACTTTTGACTATTGATAATTATAATGCATTTTATCTCTTAAAAAAAGCTTTTAAACGAACAAGAGATTAGTATATCATCTTTGATTGGTTGTAACATTTTACCCACATAATAATATATAAAAAGTAATAGGTTGTTAAAATTATGAATATACTATAAGATGTGTATTTTGCAATTTGAGGTTAATTTATGGAAGGAATAATCAGACATATGTTCCCTGGCGGAAATACTCCCCTTGGATTTTTCAGCTATTATAAATATATAATAGATCTTGAAAAAGCGAACCGCATTTTTATATTAAAGGGTGGTCCCGGCACAGGTAAAAGTACAATAATGAAAAAGGTTGGGCTTGACTTAGCCAGACAAGGATATGATGTTGAATTCATGCATTGCTCCAGCGATAATAACAGCCTCGATGGAATAGTTGTCCCAAAACTGTCAATCGCGATAATTGATGGCACCGCCCCCCATGTAGTAGATCCCACATATCCCGGAGCTGTAGACGAAATCATAAATTTGGGAGAATTGTGGGATGAAGATGGAATTATTAAGGCAAAAGAAAAAATATTTGAAACCAGCAAAAAAATTAAGGATTGCTTTGAAAGAGCTTATCGCTATCTAAAAGCTGCTGCAGAACTGAAAGCAGACACAGAAAAAATTTACGAATATGCTTTGGACAGAGGAAAAGAGGCTATTTTTATACATGAACTTAAAACAAAGATTTTTGGATCGGATATTCCATCTAAAAATCCCGGGAAGCAGCGGTGTCTTTTTGCTAGCGCAATAACTCCAAAGGGACCGTCAGAATTCTTAGACAGCCTTTGTATTGCCCATGATGTAATTCGATTATGCGCTCCTGCAGGACAGAGCACCAAAAATGTGCTTGAAAGCCTAAAGGATGAAGCTTTAAAAAAAGGTTTTTTAACCGAAACTTATTTTTGCCCTATGTCTCCCAAGAGAATTGAGCATATTGTATTGCCTGAGCTTAAGATATCGGTAATAACAGCCAACGAATACCATGATATTAGTGATATAAACAGCGAGAATAATTCCACATATTTTATGAATGAATTTTTAAGCAGTGAAATTATCTCTGATTTTAAACCCCAGCTTGACTTTAACAGACTCTATACCGATACCATCATTCAGAGGGCCGTAGACTCAATTGCTATGGCAAAGTCTTTTCATGATGAGTTAGAAAAGTATTATATTAAGAACATAAATTTTGACCGATTAACTCTACTGAGGAAAGACTTGATGAAAAAGATATTGTCCCATGCTTAAGCGGTAGACATTACGATTTCAAGTTCGAATAGACTTTTATCGTATTTTACAACCATATTACCGTTATACTTCTTTACGGTTCTATCTATGCTTTGCAGTCCAAGTCCGTGCAGCTCGGGTGAAGGTTTTGAAGATATGAAAAACCTTCCCCATCTTACGGGAGCTTTGTCACATGTGTTGGAAACAACTATTATCAGATATTTATCCCTATAATTCATGGAGAGTTTTATTTCCTTCTTAAGAGCATTATCGGTTATCCGCTTGCAGGCCTCAATGGCATTATCTAATGAATTCCCGAGGACTATGCATAGATCTGTGTGCTTTATTGCTATATTCGAAGGCAGATTGAGCTCCCGTCTGAAATTAATTCCTATTTTGTTTGCTATATCGGCTTTCTCACTCAATACGGCATCAATAACAGGATTCCCTGTGTCAATAATTCTCTCGGTGTCTGTTAAACTAATAAGATTTTCAATATAATTGCCTAATTCATTTTCTTTTTCATATTTATAAAGATTATAGATACAGCTTAGATGGTTTTTAAAATCATGAATTACCTCAGAAAGCACCTCTCGATTTTCTGCCAGTTTATTATAATGATTGAGTTGGAACTCTAATTGTTTCTCTATCAATTTGTATTTGTAGCCCTTTTCAAGTTGTCGCATATTCAATTCATACATACTGAATACTATGGCATTAATATACATTAGTCCAATATACGCAATCAATACAGAGAGTGTATCTGTTACACCATGCCTAAGCATAAGTTCAAGTATTATCAAGGCAATAAATATACATATTATTGGAACCATTAAAAGTAGAAAATAATATTCTCTCTTTGTCTCAACAACATATGATTTCTTAAAATAACAGATAATTTTTATTGCCATAAAAGATAATATATTTTTGATTGTGATACCAATTAATTTAAAGATCGGATTGTTCTGGAGTATCCCCGGTTCTATCTCAAAACTTAAAAGTAATATGCAAAGAGTAACAAGCTCAGTAACCACAAGGATAGCAAGAAGCAAAACACATGTAATCATATGGGTATTAAACTTCCCTTTATATAAAAACAAAGAAACAAATAGTGAAACTCCCAAAAAGTTTACTATAAGTGCATTTGGTATATTATATAAAAACGAACTGACAATAAATAATTGTATAAATGCAATAATAAATACAATTACCTTTCTCATGAGGGTAGTATCTTTTTTTTCAAGAAATCCATTTAAGAAAGTTAAAATGATTAAGATTTCAAATAATGATGTGCATCCTTCGATAAATAGCCACGCTATACTATGTATCATATCGAATACCTCGCAAGATAACTTGTAAAGCTGTCAAATACCTCTTTAAGGCGGTGCTCACTTAGCGGGAGTACCATATTATTGTTAAGCACAATATTCGACTTGTTTATTCTTTGTATGTATTCCATATTAACCAGATATCCTTTATGAGTTCTGACAAAATTATATTTCGATAATTTGGCTTCCTCTTCCTTGAGATTCGCATAATATGTATACTGTTGGTTATTCGTATGTAAAATTATTTTTCGAAGAAAGCTCTCCATATATATTATCTTGTTTATTTCAAGACTTATCAGTCCACGATCTCTTGTGTAAAAAGAGTACCTCTTACTTCTCATATCATTTATTTGAGCTATCGCTTGTCTAAGAACATGATAGAATTTTTCTTCATAGACAGGCTTAATTAGAAACCAAAAAGGCTGATATTCAAAGCTGTTGAAAATATAGTCTTTAAGAGAAGTAATAAATATGATTATTGCCCTGGTATCGTAGCCCCTTATAACCTTTGCCGCGTCAAACCCACTTACTTTTTTCATTTTAATATCCAAATAGATTAAGTCATATAAAACTCCTGATTCATATGCTTCTATTAATTGCTCACCAGAGGTATAGCAATCGATAACGACATCATTACAATCGTTCTCATGCAAGACAAAATGATTTTTTATGTAACCATGAAAAAGTTCAAGGTAGTTTTTGTCATCATCACATATGGCTATATGCATGGCACTCACCGGATCTAAGTTATTTTCTTCTGAATTTGCATAAAATAAAAAATTATGTTTTTCGACAAGATTATCATACCAGAAATCATTACATTCTTTCAAATGTTTTCCCTGCTTTCTATATAGTTGTTATACTAACTAATTATTCATAACATAAGTATCTCCAGCCCAAATCTCGTCAAGATAGGGCTGGAGAACTCTTTTTTTAATATATTACTGTCTCGTACTTAGTGTTTTATCATTCTTATTTTTTCAGGAAATTTAGGTTGATTAAAAAATACTACGCAACAAGTATAGTTACTCAATAGTGCCGTGGAAAATGCCAATGCTGCAACTGCCTTTCCTATTAATACACCGATTATACCCATTATATGTTTCACCTCCTTATTTCCGTTGCTTTAGCCAAAATAAGAGTAAAAGCTACGCAAAGCATGGCAAGCGAGATTATAACTGCTGCTTTCATTGCTTCGTAAAAAAATACTGTAATCAAACAAATGCCCATGAACTCAACAGAGGCAATTGCTCTCGACAAAATTTGGAATTTCCTTTGCTCACCTTCGATAAAAGGCTTATTTTTATGCTCAACCGGTGCTAGATATAATATGATTGCAAAAGAGATTATTCCTGCCGATAAGGAAAAAACATTTCCCATCTCTACGGGCAAAAACTTTGCTACAGCCATAGAAGCGCAATAAAACCCAACAAAAATAAGTACGCACGAAATATGCGATTCAGCATGATATCCGCCGCTATATATTCTAATAACACCAAACATTAGTATAAAAAACATGCTTTCAAGTATTAATCCCGCTATAATACCAATTGTAAGTACGACAATGATGTTAATAGCAGTAGAAAACAAAGCTACCAATCCATATTCGTAAATTTCACGATTTTCATTTTCTATAATTTCCTTCATCAAAAGAAAATCTGTAAATTGTTCAGAAAGCCTTTGCAGCATTTTTCTTCCTCTCTCCAAGAATTATTTCAAGAGTATGACTTAGTTGTGGAAGGTTTTGTCGTCTGGCTAAGAAAAAGCTTATTTAGAATTGGCATTATTAATTGCCAATTCTAAATAATGAAGAAAGATAGTATCAGAAAAGTTTTAAATATAATCATTGTGCAACCTGCGGGGGGTGCAGTAGTTGCACAACGATTATTCACTGATAACAAACCTGCTTAGCTTGTAGAGTCTGGTTTCTAAAAGCTTAAGTATATAATTGAGAGGGTTTGTTTTCTACAAGTTAATATACTACAATTTTCAATATTTATGTCACGAAATGTAATAACTGCGGCTTTAAATGTAATAACTGCGTTTCAATATACTAAATATCCCATTAATACATAAAACCGGTTGTATTATTTTGCTAATACAACCGGTTTTATGGCGATTTTTATCCGCTTTATATTCATTAGTACCGTCAGTCTAATGCTGTAAGTGGCAAAAACTGTTATCCTTTATCTTCACCCAAAACCAGGTCTAATGTAAGATACTCCCCTTGGCTGGGCTCACCTTTTTGGGGTATTCTGTAAACAGTAAGCTTTACCTTATCTCCTGCTTTAAATTTATTTTTCTCTGCTTCCAGCTCTGCAAAGCTCTTAATATCAACTCCGTTAAACTGGGTAATAATATCACCTGTTTTTACACCGGCCATAAAAGCGGCACTTAAAGGTTCGACCTCATAAACAAGTATTCCTTCAGGTACCCCGTTGCTTTTTGCAATTGTAGAGTTGAACCTCGTATCAACAACTATCCCGATCTGAGGCCGTCCCGTTACATATCCGCTTTTAATAAGGCTTTCCGCAATTTCTACAGCATTATTTGAAGGAATGGCAAATCCTAAACCCTCATATCCGGCACCGCCTATTTTAGAAGTATTTATGCCTATTACTTTACCTTCTGAATTTAATAGCGCTCCGCCGCTGTTACCGGGGTTTATTGCTGCATCTGTCTGTATCAGCTTCAAAACAGTACCGTCATCAAACTCTATTCTACGGTTTAAGCCGCTTATAATACCAGATGTGACTGAACCCATAAACTCTAAACCTGCAGGGTTGCCAATGGCGATTGCTTTTTGGCCTACTTTTATCTCATCCGAGTCACCAAACTCGGCTGCCGGCAATTCCGATACATTTATTTTCAGAATAGCAATATCAGTTTTGGAGTCTCTTCCAACAACTGTAGCCTCATAAGGTTGATCTACCTGGTTAGGCAGTATAACTTCAATTTTAGCATTTGGAGCAATCTTGTTGCCGCCTGAACCGGACATGGCATTTTCAATTACATGGTTGTTTGTAATGATATAGCCATCGCTGCTATAAATTATTCCCGATCCCTGTCCTTTATTCTGCGTGGAACCGAAGAATCTGTCGTTGTATTGGTAAGTAATGCTGATACCTACAATGGAAGGGCTGACCTTTTCAGCAACTACTGTTTCAGCTGATGTCGTTTTATCTATAATTTCTATTTGTCTGATGCTGTCGTTAACATAGGTGTTCCCGGGAGGGTTAGCAGCTCCGCTGTATGTTTCCGGCAATCCATAGGTAAAATAAGCACCTACAATACCGCCTGTTAAAAGTGAACTTATGAGGGCTACAATCAGCATTGGTGCAATTAAGCCTTTTAATTTACCCTTAGCAGGTTTTTTATAGCTTTCATTATAAAATGCTGATGTTTTTAAATCATCATATCTATCCTGATATCTGTTTTGATCATAATAACGTTGATAGGTGTAGCTATTCTGGTTCGGGTAATAATTACTTGTATAGCTCCATCTGTTTTCTTGTCTATCTCTGTTTATATCATTGTTTCCGTTGTAATCATCCATGATATCTGCTCCTTTCTTATGTATTGTTTACAGATTTATTGTAACCATCAATTTTGACATAGATATGAATAAAATGTTAACTTTAGTATGGCCCGGACATTGAAGAACTACGCAGGCTAAAAGTGAATACCGAGCCATGTCCTTCTTCACTTTCCACTTTTATGATTTCATTATGGGCAACTATAATGTTTCTGGCTATTGCAAGACCCAGGCCTACGCCAGAACGATCGGCACTTCTTGACTTATCGGTTTTATAAAATCTTTCAAAAATATACGGCAATTCCGCCTTCGGTATACCCTTACCATTATCTTCCACGGAAATATATACCTTATCTCTTTCAGTTCTTTCAGTATATGTTCTTACCCTGATTTCACCGTTTTCGGGAGTGAACTTCACCGCATTGTGCAATAAATTTATTATGACTCTTTGAATTGCATCTGAATCGGCGTTTACAAACATTCTCTCACTTTCGAAATCAGCCTGGAATTCCAGATTTTTTTCAATGAATATATGTTGAAGACTTATAACACTTCGTCTGATTAATTCGTTTATATCAAAATCTGTCATATTAAGTGTAACTTCCCCGGCCTGCATTTTTGCAAGACTCAATAAATCATTTACTAATTTCTGCATTCTTCTGGTTTCATCCAGAACGATGGCAAGATAACTTCCCTGCTTTTCCGGGGGTATAACCCCATCCAATATTCCTTCAGTAAAGCCTTTTATGGTTGTGAGTGGAGTTCTTAGCTCATGGCTCACATTGCCTATAAAATCCCGTCTCATGCTTTCCAGATTTTCCAAAGCAACAATCATATTATTAAAACTTGCGGAAAGTTCGGCTATTTCATCTTTACCTCTCACATTGACTCTCTCAGAAAATTCGCCCGATGCCACCCTTCTGGCTACTTTTTTCATCTGATTTAAAGGTTTTGTAATACGTTTTGTTAATACTGCCACAAAAAGCAGAGCAATAACGCACCCCACAAATCCTGATACAACAAAAACTATTATTATTGATGTTTTGAGCTGATACATGCTCGGAACTTTTGAATGAATTAACAAAACTCCGCTAACTTTCATATTGTAAGGAGGAATATTCTCAATACTGAAATGCTGGTTTATTGTGACCCAATCTACTCCCGTATCTGCAAACAGGCCGAAATAATCACCAATTTCATATTCCACAGGCTGTTTATCGTATTGACGTGAATCGGGTAACTTAGGCCACCCTTCCTCTGAAACCTCCAGTTTTCCTTTCAGATAATCCGGTATTTCCGAATAAAAAATAATAGTGCCGTCATCCCTGACTATCCAGATCAGGGAGTCGGCATTATTGGCAAGAGTCTGTATGAAGCTTATAAATAAGAAGGGATCGCGGGAATAGTCGCTCTTAAGCAATGTATCCAGAGCATTTATAACCTTTTCTGAAACTACTTTAAGCTGCTGAACCTTTTGTTCTGCCACCATTCTGTTCAGACTGGCATTCATTATAATACCTGTCAAGGTAAAGCTAATAATAAGAACAGCTATAACCAGAATGAGCACCTTGCTAAACATTGTTCTTATCATCATTTCACCTCAAACTTATAACCGACTCCCCATACCGTTTTTATCTGCCATTTATATTCGCCGGGCTCAAACTTTTCTCTTAATCTTTTTATATGGACATCCACAGTCCTGGTATCACCAAAGAAATCAAACCCCCAGACATTTTCAAGAAGTTGTTCCCTTGTAAACACTTTATTGGGGTTGGATGCAAGGAAATACAATAATTCCAGCTCTTTTGGAGGCATGTCTAATTCAATGCCATTTATTTTTACGGTATAATTTGATTTGTTAATTACCAGTCCGGGAAAAATAACCTGTTCGGGAGCCTCCTCCTGCCTGCCATAACGTCTTAAAACTGCTCTGATACGGGCTATCAATTCTTTTGGCTCAAAGGGTTTAACGATATAGTCATCCGCACCCAGTTCCAAACCAAGAACCTTATTAAAGGTTTCATCCTTGGCTGACAGCATAATTATCGGTATAGAACTGAATTTTCTGATTTCACGGCACACCTCCCAGCCATCCATGCCCGGAAGCATTATATCAAGTATGACAATATCAGGAGCCCTTTCCTTGAATAATTCGACTGCTCTTTTGCCATCGTGGCAGACCGTTACCTGAAAATTCTCTTTTTCCAGATACAACCTCTGAAGCTCACAAATATTAACATCATCATCCACAATCAGGACATGTGCCCTTGCGTTCATTTCCACACCCTATCTTTCTTTTTGAATTCTTAATAAAAATGTTCACTTCTATTTTACCTCAATTTGTAAGGGTCAATCTACATTGACATCATTATTGCTTAAGTAATCTGTAAATTCAAGCTAATATAATGAATTGAGCGTAAATTTTCTGTGAACTGATTATTTGCTTATTTAACTAAAAGACCGCTCCATATAATACGGAACGGTCTCTTTAATAGATTCCCCTTTATTTCAAACTTTATTTAGGCAATGCACTTATAATAAAGTTTGCTATAAACAGTACGGTTACAATATACATTATAGGATGGACTTCTTTAAATTTACGCTTGGACATTTTTAAAATTACATAGAAAATGAAACCTGCTGCAATTCCGTTGGATATGCTGTAGGAAAAAGGCATTACTACTGCGGTAAAGAAAGCGGGAAGAGCTTCATCAAAGTTACCCCATTCAATCTTACCAAATGAATCCATCATAAGAATACCAACTATAATAAGGGCAGGTGCTGTTGCTGCACCGGGAACAATACCTGCAACTGGTGCAAATACAAGTGCAAGCAGGAACAGAGCTGCTGTGAATACTGATGTTAAACCAGTTTTACCGCCAACACCGATACCGGCTGCACTCTCTACATAAGTGGTAGTGTTTGAAGTACCTAAAAGTGCACCTATCGAGGTAGCAGTTGCATCTGCAAAAAGAGCCTTATCCATTTTGGACTTAAATCCCTTGCCCTGGAAAAGATCAGCTTCATCCTTGTCATCAAAAATACCACTTTTCCTTCCTGTGCCGATAAATGTTCCTATAGTGTCAAAGGTATCGGAAAGGCTGAAAGCTAAAATTGTGGTGAGTACAAGGAATACTTTTCCCGGGTCAGCAAAGAGGCCACCGATATCCAATGCAAAGAATGTTTGTGAAATATCAGAAATATTAAATTGTGAAGCTGAAAAATCAAGATTTGTAACACCCATCGGGATACCGATAATAGTAGTTATAGCAATACCTAAAAGGATAGAACCCTTAAGTTTAAGAATCATTAATACGGCAGTAATTACTAAACCGATCAGTGCCAGTTGTGCATTAGCATCAGTAAAGTTTACAAGAGCGGGTATCCCGGCTCCAAATTCAATAAACCCGGCATTTATAAAGCCTATATAGGCAATAAAAAGTCCAATACCGCCACCTATGGCATATTGGAGTGATTTAGGGATAGCCTTTATAATCATTTTTCTAATCTGAGTAGCAGTTATGATAATATTAATGACACCACAGATAAATACCATAGCCAAAGCCTGTTGCCATGAAAATCCCATGCCGAAACATACGGTGTAGGTAAAGAATGCATTTAATCCCATTCCTGGTGCTTGTGCATAAGGAACATTTGCAACCAGCCCCATGATTAAGGTTGCAATAACTGCTGCTAATATTGTGGCAACGTATACTCCGCCCTCTGGCATACCTGTTTCGCCTAACATACCCGGATTGACGAATATAATGTAAGCCAT
>JAAYTR010000108.1 GCA_012523685.1 Clostridiaceae bacterium
GTTCTGCCAGTCAGGCTGTCCAGGCTCTAAATATTATGGCCGGTTTTGATGAAACAAAAGGATTGTTGTCTTCCGGACTGTATTTGTAACTGAAGACGGCTGAACTGTTTATAAAAAAACAAAGCGCTCCATTGTCATCCTGAGCGGAGCGGGGTGTAGCAGAAGGATCTTTATGTTAACATAATAAGGTGCCGTGAGTGATGACAGCTGCGTGAGCGTAGCATGTATTGTATTATTAAACCTTGAGAGGTAGAAAAAAATGTTTGATTACTCAGAAATAATAAAAAAAGCAGGTATTCTTGTTGAGGCCCTTCCATATATACAGGCCCTTGCGGGGAAAACCGTAGTTATTAAATATGGCGGAAATGCCATGATTAACGGGGATCTAAAAAACTCGGTTATGGAGGACATAACCCTGTTGAAATATATAGGGCTGAATCCGGTAGTGGTACACGGAGGCGGACCTGACATAAACACCGCATTAAAGAATTTTAATATAGAGTCCGAGTTTATTAACGGTCTTCGTAAAACCGACAAACAGACTATGGAAGTTGCTCAGATGGTTCTTGCAGGCAAGACCAACAAGGAGATTGTTTCTCTTATTAATCAGAAGGGTGGCAAGGCTATAGGCATCTGTGGAATTGACGGTATGCTTTTGGAATGTGAAAAGCATTATGAAACAGTAAACGGTGAGAAGATAGATTTAGGATATGTAGGTTCAATTAAAAAGATTAATACCCGTGTCCTTGAAATACTTACACAGGATGAATATATTCCGGTTGTAGCCCCCATTGGAACAGATGAAAACGGACAGAGTTATAATATAAACGCCGATACAGTAGCCGCAGAGCTAGCCTCAGCATTAAAAGCAGAAAAACTCATACTTTTGACCGATGTTGAAGGGGTTAAAGACTCTGAAGGAAACATTCTTTATACCATAACCAGCGAAAGGGTTGAATCTTTCATCGATAACGGAGTTATTGTCGGTGGAATGATACCAAAGGTCATGGGTTGTGTCTCGGCACTTGAGCACGGAGTAAACAGAACTCATATTATCGACGGACGCATTCCTCATTGTATACTCCTGGAGATATTCACCAACAAAGGTATCGGAACAATGATAACCAAGCAAATCAAGCCTTATTATGACAACGAAAAACTGTAATTTCAGTTGGTTAAGTCTAAGTCGTATAATAGCATAATGTTTTATAGTGCTATTTTCGTTTATTTGCAATATTTTTATTTTTGAAATCTCTGCCGATATATAGCTTGACATTATAATATTCATCAAAGGAGATTTCATTATGAAGTTAAAATGGAAATTAGCCATCTCAATCAACATCATGCTTTTTATGCTACTGTCACTTATTGGATATTTAACCAATTCTCAAACTTCTTCCCTTACAAATTCACAAGTGGAAAATAAGCTCCACGATAGCAACCGCCTTGGATTGGCACTTTTTGAAGCCAAATATCCCGGTGCATGGAAGGTGGAGAATGGAAAGCTTATTAAAGGCACAAATGTTATTAATGATAATACTGTCGTTGTGGACACAATAAAAGATGAAATTGATATTGTATCAACTGTATTTCTTAATGACACAAGAATTACTACAAGTATCAAAGATGCTGAAGGAAATCGGATTGTCGGAACACTGGCCAATCCGGAGGTCATAGAAAAAGTGTTGGTAAATGGCGGAGATTTTAAGGGTGAAACCACAATAAACGGCATGTTATATAAAACACTTTATACACCTATCCGGGATGACGGCGGAAAAATTATGGGTATGTGGTTTGTAGGAACAGAATACGAAAATCTGCAGCACATAATGCCGGCAGCGGGATGGAGGCAGCAAGAGAAATAAAAGAACGTGCAGAAAAGCTTAAGGCAAATTCCGAACAGTCCCGGATTAATGCTTATGCTGTTTACGAGAGAACTAACGAAAGCCTCAGGTTATCTATAGAAAAAGCAAAATCTATTGAAAAGATACAGCAGCTTACAGATACTATTTTGGCTATTTCATCACAAACAAACCTGTTAGCTTTAAATGCAGCGATCGAAGCTGCTCGTGCAGGTGAATTCGGGAGAGGCTTCACTGTTGTGGCAGATGAAATCAGAAATCTTGCTGAGGACTCCAAGAATGCCGTTGGTGAAATTCAGGCTGTTGTAAATGAAGTTATGGTGTCTGTTGAGGACCTGGTAAACGATTCCATGAATATACTTCAATTTGTTGATGGGCAAGTAATAAATGACTATAATATTCTGGTACAGACTGGTGAACAATACAGTTCCGATGCCGATTTTGTCAATGATCTGATGCAAAGCTTTGCAACGAAATCAAATCAGCTGCATGAGTCAACAACTCATTTACTCATGGCAATTGACGAAATTACTAATGCAGCAAATGAAGGGGCTCTCGGTGCTTCAAATATAGCCGAAAAATCCGGTTCAATTATCTCAAAGACTGATGAAGTGGTTCGTTATGCAGTTGAAACAAAAAACAGTTCGCAAAAACTAAGCCAAAAAGTACAGAGATTTATTGTATAAATTAAATTATGATACGTTAAAAAAGGGACTGTCTTAAAATAGCAGCCATTCCGGGCAAAGCGAAGGATCTTAAGTAAATCAGCGCTTACAGCTAAAACATTAAGATTCTCCGGCCATTTTATGCTCTCAGAATGACAAGTTCCGTATCTTAAGACAGCCCCGTTTCTTATTACTGATTAGTATTGTTCACTACTGGTTTTTTCTTCACGTTTGGTCAAATTACATATCTGGCCTGCATGATTCGTTTTTTCTATTCTTTGATTAAGTTTTTGAATACATCGTAAGCCTTGTCCCACAGTTCTTTATCTTCAGGGGAATAGGTAACTATGGGAAATGAAGCCTTTACAATGTTTCTTATTTGTTTCAAATCTTTTATCCTGCCCAAGGCCATAGCCTGAACGAGAATATTCCCTATTGATGATGCTTCAATAGGCCCTGCAACAACATCTCTGCCTGTTGCATCTGCTGTAAACTGGCATAGAAGTTTATCTTTGATACCGCCGCCTACCATATGAATAACAGGTAATGGCCTGCCTAAAAGATTCTCAAGCTTTTCCAGAGTCATTCTGTATTTCAGGGCAAGACTCTGGGTTATACAGCGAACAATCTCTCCTCTTGTTTCGGGAACAGGCTGACCGGTTTTTCTGCAGTATTCTCTTATGCTTTCGGGCATATTTACCGGAGCAATCAGAGAATGGTGATCAGGGTCAATAAATGACTTAAACGGTTCCGCGTGCATTGACTCTATATCCAGCTCGGCAAAGGTACATCCTTCTCCTGTCCTGTCCCAATACCGTTTACATTCCTGGGTAAGCCACAGGCCCATGATGTTTTTCAGTACAGTGGTCTTTCCTCCAACTCCGCCTTCATTAGTAACCGATAAATTCATACTTTTTTCATTGATAATGGGACAATCAGACTCAAAACCCATCAGCGACCAGGTTCCGCAGCTTATGTATGCAAAATCATCGTTTGATGCGGGAACTGCGGCAATAGCCGACTGGGTATCATGACCGGCAGCGGCTATTACCTTTATTTTTGATATACTCAATTCCTGCGACAGTTCATCCGTGAGTTCACCTATTATTGTCCCGGAAGGTATTATATCTGTAAAAATCTCTCTGGGAAGGCCCAGTTGATTTATTATTTTGTCAGACCAGGATCTTGTGTGTGCATCAAGCAGTTGGGTGGTACTGGCAATACTGTATTCGGTGGCCTTTTCCCCGGAAAGAAAGTAATTCAATAAATCAGGCGTAAGCAGCAGAGTTTTCGCCTTTTCAAGCAGGGCGGAATTATCCCGTTTCATGGAATAAAGCTGTAAAATTGTATTAAACCACATGAACTCTATTCCTGTTATATGGTAGAGCTCTTCCTTTGAAATCAGCTCCTGTATTTTTCCCATCATTCCGCTTGTTCGTTTATCTCTGTAATGATAAGGGTTACCAAGCAGGTTCCCCTTATCATCAAGGAGTCCGAAATCAACACCCCATGTGTCTACAGCTATTGAAGAAATATCCCGGTGGCCTTGACGGACGCAGTTTAGTATTCCCTGCTTTATCTCATGAAAAAGCCTTAGAATATCCCAATACAGGTTTCCATTTACCATAACCGGATCATTGGAAAATCTGTGTACTTCCTGAAGTCTTAACGTTCCATCTTGCAGAATCCCCAGAATAGCTCTTCCATTGCTTGCTCCCAGATCAATAGCCAGCATTTTTGCAGCGTCCGGCAATGTATAACACCACCCTTTCAATTATTTTTTGCCGTACAATGGGCCAAAATTGTCACATGCCCTATAGTCGGCTCCCTCAAGGTCATTTGTCCCGAATGCATTCCATGCACTTGGTCTGTAGATTTTTTCCTCAGGAACATTGTGCATGCAAACAGGTATTCTCAACATAGAAGCAAGAGTTATTAAATCTGCTCCGATATGACCGTAGCTAAATGCTCCGTGGTTGGCGCCCCAGTTAGCCATAACCGAGTACACGTCAGTAAAAGCTCCTTTACCTGTAAGTCTGGGTGCAAACCATGTTGTAGGCCAGGTTGGATCTGTCCGTTTCTGAAGTATCGCATCCACATCTTCCGGTAAATCACAGGTATAGCCTTCAGCTATCTGCAGAACCGGACCAAGGCCTTTTATCAGATTAATTCTGGTCATTGTAACCGGCATACCACCTTTGGAAACAAAGTATGAGGAATAGCCTCCACCTCTGAAATATCCAACATTTGCAGGTTCCCAGGTTGTTGCGTCAAGGCACTTCTTGGCTTCTTCCGGAGTAATCTCCCAGAAAGGCTTCATTGCAGGCTGACCGTCAATGGACTGCTGTCCTGTTCCATCCAGAGCAGCCGCTCCCGAGTTTATCAGGTGAATAACGCCGTTCTTAGCCAGACCGGTGAGTTCTTTCCCTGTAACACGCTTTACAGCTTCCGGGCTCCAGTATGTACGTACATCGGCAAAGACTTGAGCAGTGTTTGTAAGAAGATGTCCGAACAACATGGCCACACCATTCAGATTGTCATTTTCTGTGGCCACAATAAATGCCTCTCTGATTCCATTCCAGTCAAACGAGGAGTTCAGAATTGCTTCCATGAAGTCTCCGTTGGGGAAATGGTCGGTCCATTGTCTTTGTCCCTGGAAGCCTGATAAAATAGCATTATGTCCTAAAGCTTCCTCTCCGAAACCCAGTTCGGCAAGTTTCGGGTTTCCTATCATAAGATCTCTGGCTATCAGAACCATCTTCACAACGAATTCCCAGTTCTGATCCTTTCTCTCTCTGCTCTGCTGAATTTCAGGCGGATTCACATCCTTACCCTCTTTGCAGTTTTCCTTGACCCATTTTAAAGCTCTTTCAAACTCTTCCTTATCGTAAATTTCCTCATCAATCCTTCTTATGAACTCGCTCATGTCAATATATTCGTTACGCATACCGAGATAATTCTGGAAGAAGTCTTCATTGATCATGGAACCTGCTATTCCCATGGATACATTACCCATGGAAAGATAGGATTTCCCTCTCATAGTGGCAACTGCAAGGCCTGCTCTTGCAAATCTTAATATTTTTTCTTTTACATCATCGGGAATGCTGGTGTCCCCGGCATCCTGCACATCTTTTCCGTAAATACCGAATGCGGGCAGCCCCTTTTGATTATGTGCGGCCAGAACTGCAGCCAGATAAACAGCTCCGGGTCTTTCTGTCCCGTTGAAACCCCAGACAGCTTTCGGAGTAAACGGATCCATGTCCATTGTTTCTGATCCGTAGCACCAGCATGGGGTAACGGTCAGGGAAACGCCAACACCTTCCCGGGCGAATTTTTCAGCGCAACGGGCGGCTTCAGCCACTCCGCCGATGCAGGTATCGGCAATTACACACTCAACCGTTTCTCCGTTTGAATGCCTTATATTTTCTGAAATTAACTTTGCTGCGGCTTTTGCCATGTTCATTGTCTGATCCTCAAGGGATTCCCTTACCCCCCTGCGACGACCGTCAATAACCGGGCGAATACCAATTTTGGGCATTGCTCCCTGGTATCTGTTTACAGGCTCTGTCACTTTTAAAACATCATTTCCTTTCATAGAAACCTCCCTTTCCATGCAATCGTTTACATTTTGCTGGATAATATATTTACGGTATACACCGCAGATAACTTTTTATAATAACTGATTTCATCAGACAGATTCTTTTACTTTACTATTAGTTGCGTCTTTAAGCGAATAATTTGAGGTTCGTGATCTTTGCTGTCATTTATACGTTGAATTAGCATACCGGCTGCCTTGTTGCCGATTTCAAGCATTGGCTGGCTCACCAACACCTTGCAGAACTCAAGCAGCGAGGCCAGCTCCATATCGTCAAAGCTGGCTATCGCAACATTCCTGCGGTTTGCTTCCTTTTGTTCTATTAAGAATTTTGTTGCTCCCACGTGCATATAGTAGTTTGATATAAAAACAATCTCAGGAGGATCTTTCTCTTCCATCAATTCTCTCATTTTGTCATAACCGCTCTGCTTATGGTAATCTCCATATTTAATGATATTATCATCTATCGGAATTAAGTAATCTCTCAGGGCACGTTTATAACCCTCATCTCTTTCCTTTGCCGATGTAAGTCTGATATCGCCGCCAATGTAGCCTATCCTGCGGTATCCTGAATTAATCAGATGTTCAATTACCGCATAGCTTCCGTTTATGTTATCAACCAATACGGCATCCGATGAAAAATCTTCCACAAGCCTGTCAGCCAGCACCACCGGAATTCCTTGTTCGGTAAGATCTTTAAAGTGAGATCCGGAATGGCTTGCAGGTATAATAATGACTCCGTCCACACACTTTTCCAGCAGCAGCGTTATTCGTTCTTTTTCTTCTTCCACACTTTCATTAGAATTACATACAATAACCGAATATCCGTACTTCCTCAGTTCGTCCTCAACGCCTTTAGCTACCGTCATAAAAAATGTATTTGCCAGCTCCGGACAGATGAAACCGATGGTGTGAGTTTTATTGGTTTTAAGACTTCGTGCTATATTGTTTATTTTATAATCCAGTTCACGAATACTGATCAGGACTTTTTCCTTTGTTTTACTACTGATTCTGGGGTCTCCGTTTATGACTCTGGAGACCGTTGCTGTAGACACTCCGGCTCTTTTTGCAACATCTTTAATTGTTGAAGCCATCAGAAAACCCTTTCTGCATGTAATCGATTACATTATACTATATAAATCCAGTTTCTTCAACTTTAATTTGCAATTTTTTTGCTTCATAAATCCCCGGAACAAGGTGACATTAACCGGAAAACCCGTGTCCCTGGTTATTAATCATAAAGAAGCTGTTCAATATCGGGTTTCTCCATGTTTTCAGCGTTATAGAACATACATCCTGTATCGCAATCTGTAACCTGCTCGCCTTTATAAGCTTTGTAGGCAAGCTCTACTGCCAGATAACCGATCATATAAGGATCCTGTGTAATTGACCCGAGAAACCATCCGTTTTTTACAGCTGTTTTATGTGCTTTTCCGGCATCGAATCCGACTACAGTAATATCCTTGTACTTACCATTTACACGGTCAAGGTCACTACCATCAGACGTGGCTGCGAGAATACCGCCAACCGTCGATTCATTGGTGGCAAATATGGCGATAAGACCTTTCATGTTCAGAACTTTCTCTATAGCCGCCTTAGCATCTGACAGTCTTGAAGAAGGAGGAATAATAACGAAGATTTCCACCGCTGCTTTTTCAGCCGAAGCTTTAGAATATTTGTTGTGACCCGTGACAGCTACTTTACCAGGGAAAAGTGTTTCACAACTGGTTAACATCTGGTCAACAAAACCAACGGTACGCCCGACAATTGATGCAGAGGTAGCGTCCTGTGAGGCAACTGCAATAACTACAGGGTTTTCATCAGTTGCTTTATTTAAAGCTTCCTGGAAGGAAGGATCTGCAAACATTGATTCAGCAGCCAGCTTGCCTGCGTTTTCATTATCTGTGGATGCCGTAGCCAGAATAGTACCTCCAGGGGCATCCGGAATACCGGAGTCAAATCCGATTACCGGAATATTCTTTTCTTTAAGCTCATTTAGCTGCGGTATAACCGATTCAGTGTCAAGAGCTGCCAGTGCGATGGCTGAAGGGTTCTTTGCCATTGCTGCTTTCAGCATATCTACCTGAATACTTATATCAGATTCTGATGGCGGTCCGTCAAATGTCATGTCAACATTATATCTTGCAGCTGCATCTTTTGATCCTGCCATAACTGTTTGCCAGAACTGATGCTGAAAGCCCTTTGAGATCACTGCTATATATGGTCTGGATTCCTGGGCCGGTGCGCTGTTGACAGGAACGAAACTGCTTTGCACAGGATTTGATCCGGTATTACCCAGAATCCTTCCACAGCTTGTCATTGTCATAGCCGACAGGAAAACAGTAAGAACGAGAGCCAAGATTTTTGAGAAATTTTTCATCAAGTATCCTCCCTGGAAGAACAATATAAAATCACTGATTATCAGCTTGCCTACTATTCCTCTACTATTCCTAACATAATCAGCCTGAATTATATTATGTAAGTATGGACAGTTTGCTATCTATTATATAAGTTTAATAGAACGGGAGATTTTGTTGAATGCGAAATCATATATTAAATTTTTGAAATCTTATAAAAAGTATAAAAAAGCTATAAAAAAGCGTTTATGCCGCTTTTTTATACCGGTTATATCAGTATTATAATAATGGATGTTTTAATAATCATCAGTAAAGGGAAATACAAGTTTTTGATTTTCTTTATAATGCATATTTACTTTATCTATAACGGTTGAACCTGTGTCAACTACCTTTGGAACTTTTTCATTATTTAATACGTCATAAGCATATTTAACACCCAGGTACCCCATACTGAAAGGATTTTGAACCACTAATGACTGAATAACATCTTTCTCCATATATCTGATTTCTTCCGGGGTATTGTCAAAACCTATTATTTTAACAATATTCGCCTTCTTTTGCTTAATAATTGCCCTGGCAGCACCAGTAGTTCCATATGCGTTGAGTCCAACAATTGCATCAATTTCCGGATACTTTTCTAATACTTCTAAGGTAAGCTGTTCTGCTAAATCAATGTCCGAATTGCAATATAAGACATCCAATACCTGAATATCCTTATACATACTGAGGGCCTCAAACAACCCCTCCTCACGTTCAACGCAGGAAGCCGCTTCCTTTATAAAGCTCATCACAACTATTTTACAGTTATCTCCTACCTTGTCTGCCAATGCTTGTCCAAGCTTTTTCCCTGCATCTACATTATCAGTGCCTATAAAGCTTTTTACTTTTTTGGAGTTTAGCCCTGAATCAATGGTTATTATAGGTATTTTCTCTGCTATGGCCTCGTGGGCAACATCTACCAGCCTCTCATAATCACAAGCTGCCAGAACAATAGCATCGGCGCCGGATTCAATGGCCTTCCGGACCATATTTATTTGTTCATCGATATCCTTCTCATCTGTGGGGCCGTCAAAATGAATGTTCAATCCAAATTCTTTTCCTGCTGCGACAGCACCCATTTCAACAACCGTCCAAAACGGAGCAATCCGGTTTTTAACTATTACTTCAATGTATACCGGTTCATCTCTTGTTATTAAACCTTTTCTTAAACAACCAGATGTCATAATAATCAAGCTTAACATCAATGCAATAACTGGCATCTTTTTGATGAATTTCATACCTGCCTCCTTTAAAAGAAGTTTATCTGGGTATTCGAATATTAACGGTTGTACCGACATCTATCTCACTTATGATCTCAATTCCATACTCTTCTCCGTGGAAGAGTTTTATCCGCTCGTTAACATTTTTCAGACCCACACCACCGCTATGGTAACTCTTAGATTCCTGATTCAGTAATTCCTTCAGTATCTCAGGCTCAATTCCGTAGCCATTGTCCGAAACCTGGAACAGAATGTTCTTACCTTCTGATTTTACTGATATTTTTATTATTCCTTTTTCATTTAAGGGGCTAATCCCATGGTAAATAGCATTCTCAATAATAGGCTGAAGAATAAGCTTAAGCGTTCGTTCTGATTCAAGCCCGGGCTCCATCTCAATAGTATAATCAAATTTATCCTTGTACCGTATTTTTTGAATGGTTAAATAATTTCTTGCATGTTCAACCTCATCAGCTATACAGATAATTTCATGCCCCCGGCTTAAGCTTATCCTGAATAGCTTTGCAAGCGCTGCAACCATTACGGTGACGCCCTCATAGTTCTGATTCTCATTCATCCAAATAATTGAATCCAATGTATTGTATAAGAAATGAGGATTTATCTGTGCCTGAAGTGCTTTTAGCTCGCTTTTTCTCTTTTCCTCCTGCTCAGTTATAATCTGATCCATCAGCATTTTAATTTTTGCAACCATCATATTAAAGGCTCTTGATAACTGTCGGACTTCATCCTCTCCTTTTTCTTCCACGCTGATGTTAAAATCACCTTTCTCCAATTTCTTCATCTGTCTTTCAAGCCTTTTTATTGGCTGAGATATCTTGTACGAAATGAACATAGATGCCAGTATTTCAAACACGATGCCAAAGAGGGAAATAAAAATAATAAACCTGTTAAAGTACTTTTTATTAGTTACTAATTCATCGACATAACTGATACCGACTATTTTCCAACCTGAGTAGCTGACATTCTTTATGGTCATGACCCTTCTTTCGCCGTTGAAATCTTCGAAATATGTCCCCGGCTCTCTTGTTAGTGCATCCATTGTATTCTCAGTTTTCAGGCCTGCATAGATCATTTGCTGCTGCGGGTGGTAGACCATGTTTCCGGATCTGTCAATAATATAGATATATCCTCTCTTTCCCAGGCTTACATTATTACACATCTGCTCAATTGTTCTAAAATTCATATCTACGACTGTAAAAAATATAACAGGCTTCTCATTTTCATAATAAGTAGCTGCACGGCACAGAGAAACGACCCAGGGGTGAGAATCCTCAAAGATTCTCTGTACATGGGGGGATAAGAAAATATAATCGACGGGATTATTCATTAAAGTTATAAACCAGTCCTGCTGAGTTACCTCATAATTCTTATTGTAAACACCTCTTGGATTGCTGGCAATAACATTTCCACGCTGAGAGTATACGACTACTGTTACGATATCCTTCCTTATTTTTTTTGTAACATTCAAAATATAAGGCAGGTCATCTTTCTGATAAGTGTCACTCTTTAAACTGCTTCGTATAATATCTGATATTTCCATCATTCCTTCTATATAGGAATTAAGATTCCGGCCGACCTGGTCAACAATCTGTTGAGTACTTAAGGCTGCATTTTGTTCAGCACTGTCAGAGAAAAGATGATATAGGGATACTGATACAATAAGCATTGCAAGAAGCATCACACCGGTAAAGGATAAAGTAATAACGCTCTGTATACTGCTTGGTCTGAATCGAAAATATAATCTCTTAAAAAAACTAAGAATCCTTTTCAAGAATATCATGACTCCTTTAGTTCTTTGAAACTGTTCCTATATTCTCTGGGGGACATTCCTACATTCTTCTTGAAGAAAAAGCTAAAATAATTTATGTCCGGATATCCGACTCTTTCAGCTATTTCAGCAGTCCGTAAATCAGTATTGCGCAACAGGTCCTTTGCCGCATCTAAACGCACTCTGACAAGATATTTTAAAAAGGTTTCGTCTGCTTCTTTTTTGAAAATCATACTCAGATAACAAGCACTTATATAAAGGTGGTCTGCCAGTTTTTGAAGGCTGAGGGTATCATCGGAGTAATTTTTATTAATATAATCTTTTGCTTTTTCCAGCAGCATTTGGGTTTTGGTCTGCATTCTGCTGGAAATAGTTTTATTTAATTCAATGCAGATTTTTTCTATCCATTCCTTTATCTCCTCAAGGGTGGTATATTTCTGTATTTCAGCGTTTATATTTGAAACCTCCAGCATTTGACCAATATCCACCTGAAACTTCCTGCCCAATCTTGACAAGGTAGCTACAATTTCCAGGAAATACAACTGATAATCCTTAAGAGTTAAAGTGGGTCTTATTATGTCGTCAAAGATATCCCTGATCGCCTCAAGAACATCTTTTTCAGAACCGAATTTGATACTTGAAATCAGCTGATTTTCCTTTTCTTCGTCAAAAATAATATCGTCTGTTGACTGAGGCTCCAAATCCTCGATATAAATAACTTTATTGACCCCGATTAATCTTTTATATTCCAGGGCTGACAGAGCATTTTTGTAAGACTCCTTAAGCTTATTTACTGAATTGGACATACTGCCCAATCCTATGGAGATGTCTATCTTTAAATATTTTTTAATATTGAAACGTATCTCATCAAGGAGAGATATTGTTTTTGTCAACAGATAATTTTTATCTTTGTCCTCTGAGCCAAGTATAAAAACAAGATTGTCATCATGGAAAAAAGCTTCTCCGGATGGGTACTTCTCAATGATTTCTTTTGAGATATTCAAAATAGCAAATTTGCATAATTCACTGTCATCTCCCCCATAGCCGCTCCTCTCCATACTCTCGGCATCAATGGCAGCTGCGGCAACCATGAAGGTAGACCCTTTAAGTTTAACATCATACATTTGAATCCGTCTGTCTGTTTCCGCTCTGCTGAGACTACCTGTAACAAGCTGTGTCAAAAATTTTTCCCTTATTATAGGAAGACTTTTGATATAATGACTTCGTAACCTGTTAATATCTTCCTTCTGAGATACTTCTTCATCTATTATGTTTCTCAGCCTGGTCATTAAATTATTGATATCTTTGGGAAGAACGGGTTTCAGTATATAATCTATTACCCCGTATCTGATGGCTTGCTGAGCAAATTTAAACTCATCGAAGCCTGTAAGAATAACTATTTTAACTGTAGGATAGCACTCACTTATAATAGATGAAAGCTTGAGCCCGTCCATAACTGGCATAGTTATATCGGTTATAACCGCATCAGGCACATTTTCTTCTATCAAATCCAGGGCATCTCTGCCATTCTCCGCTTCCCGGGGAATGTCAAAGCCAAAGCTTGCCCAGTCAATTTTCTGAATAATACCTTTGCGAACTTCTTCTTCATCATCAACAATAATCAATTTGTACATAGGAATATTCCTCCGTAAAGAAAAATGAAACAACCGCTATAACAAAGACTTTAATTGAGGACTAATATAAAAATTCATGTATCTGAATACAATATTATCAGTTATTAATGCAATCTGTAAAGTTTTAGAACATTTTATCAGACTGTTTAAAAGCATCCATGCCCTTATTTAATTTTATTTTTCAATAAATTAATGTACGCAAGACATAAAATCATCAATATACCGGACAAAGCAAATAGAATCTGCATACTGCCTGCTGTAAAACCAAAATACGTTAATCTGTAATTCCCCAATACAGTAATTAGTAAAGATCCGGCCAGTGAACTGGCAAATCCCACGAGTCCTCCTATTGCAGATGAAAAACCTATGTATATGGTTTTCATACTTTCCGGTGAGTATTTAAATTGAATATTCATTATTGCAATGTTTATCCCGCCCCATGCAGCACCGCTCAGGAGTTGGGAAAAAGGCGCCAGATAAAATGCGGTGTCTTTATTTACAAAAAACCACAGGAGTTGACTGGCTATCTGAAATCCAACACATATCCCCGAAATATGCAGCCATGATTGTTTGTCAGCAATCTTTCCCAGTATCCTCGCGTTAATGACACTGGCAGCAGCAGCAAATATTCCTGTCAGTGTGATGAATGTATAATTCAGTTTTAACCCCGATACCATATATACTGAAGTAAAGGGAGCGCTCATTTGATAGCCGAGGTTCCATAATATTATTAAACCAGTTATTTTGCGAAAGGTTTTGTCCCTTAAGGGTAGTAAGAAAACATCCGACTTTTGTACAGGCCTACCTGAAAGCTTGACTTCAGGTTCACGGATTAAACAGGCAAAAATAAAATTTATAATACTTAATATCAAAACCAAAACAAAAAGTAGGAAGAAGGCATTGCTTTGCTGTCCGCTTATCTTTGATGCATCAAGTATCCTGCCCATACCAAGAGTAACAATTGTAACAAATCCAAGCACAACCGACTCTCTTATCCCGAAATATTTGCCGCGAATTCTTTCCGGTGCCAGGCTGATTTGCCAGGTAGTTGTAGGCGGGGCAACAAATGAAATAATAAGATGAGCCATAAAATAGGACACAGCAAGATATGCCAGCCCAATATTTTTGTTCCTGATAATTAAAGGAACAAGGATTAAAAAACTCAAAAGTAATCTGGCCACAAAAGCTCCAATTGTTATTGGAGCTTTCCTTCTGGATCTGGTCTCAAAAAACAGAGGTGACAGAAACATAACAGCACCGGATAAAACCGGTATGGCCGCTATAATTCCATTAAGCCTGTCATCTGCACCAAGGTAGTTCAGGAACCCTGCCATGAAAGCCCCCGCAGTCAAAGAACCGACGGTTCTTGCAGTGGAGCCTTCAAATATTGATAATATCCTGCTTTTATGTAAATCTTCTTCTTGTATCTTTATATCATTATAGAATATGTTTTTTATAATGCTCTTTTTACGGATATCATTTATTGCTTCTATCATTCCAATCCTCTGTTTTCCGGCCTGAGAGGTTTTGTAAAATATGGACCTGCTCACCCCCCGCAAGCAGGTCCAAAGTCAATATATAAGAGGAGGGTTATCGGGTGATTTCACCGTTAATATCCCATAAATCTGTCCAGTCCTTTGCCCCATCCCAAAGGAACACCTGTCCCTTGATAAGGCGGCAATTCTTATCCGCTTTTTCCAGTTCCTTCATCTCTTCATCTGTTAACGGGTCTTCCACTGTGCAGCGAAGATTGCTGACATACTCATTCCTGTAAATAGAGAACGGTATCGGAGTCTGTCCGCGCTGAACAGCCCATTTAACGCAAATAACTGCAGGATGCACATTATGAGCCTTTGCGATTTTAACAACAATCGGGTCCTCGATATCCACAAAATCATCAGGAGTCTTATCCCTGTCGGGACGCGTCGGAGAACCGATGGGGCAGAAACCGATGGGTTGTATCCCCATGTCCTTACAGAAGTTAAACAGTTCAGGCTGCTGGAAGCAGGGGTGAAGCTCCATTTCGTTGGCAGCAGGCATAATCGTGCAATCGCGGATCAAAAGCTTCAGTTTGGGTATTGTCATGTTGGATGTGCCTATATACCTGACATAACCGGCCTTTACCAGTCTCTCCATCTGGTACCAGGTTTCCATGTATTCATCATGATTATAAGGTTTTGCATCCTTGTTATGATAATCCGGAGGTGCTCCTTTCGGATGGAAATTCCTGAAAGGCCAGTGTACAAAATAAAGATCAATGTAGTCCAGTTTCAGATCTTTCAGGGTTTTGGCGCAGGAAAGAAGTACATCTCCCCTACCATGCATGTCGTTCCAAACTTTGGAGGTGATAAATAGTTCTTCCCTCTTGATACCGGTCTTCATAATATCTTCAAAAACTTCGCCTATCAGATGTTCATTTCCGTAAACGGATGCACAGTCGAACATCCTGTAGCCTACTTCAGCTGCGCCTTTTACTGCTGCTGCGATATCTTCTGCACTGAAACGGTCTGAACCGAAGGTACCCATACCTATACCAGGCATTTTCCCTCCGCCACGAAGGGTTCTTTGGGGAACAAGTTTTGGATCAATAATGTCGTTTTTCAAATCTGCCATTTTCATCTCTCCTTATCCTTTTATTTTTACTGTTATTCGACAACAACACCTTTTTTCAGGATTATATTGGCATATAGCGCCTTCTCACCTGTTGCGACAACTGCATAAGCTTTCTTTGCTCTTTCATAAAAAGCAAAACGCTCAATATTTTCAAATTTATTGTTTTCCGGCTCATGCTTTTTTACAATTTCCTTGTAGACATCCCATATGGGGGTTTCTACAGGATCTCCGGGTACTACCTGCATCAGCATAACAGGTGCTTCTACATACGGGTCCAGCGGAAAGAATTTCAGAACTGCATCCAAAATTTCCGGAATGCCGTGACCATCACATCTTACAAGTCTTTGCGCAATACTTGCTGCGGGGAAATTGCCGTCCGAGATAACAATCTCATCACCATGTCCCATCTCCATAAGTATTTTCAGCAGCTCTGGTGGAATAATTGAGGGAATTCCTTTTAACATAAATATCCATCCTTTCTTTTATGAAATCCTGATTTAATTTTTTTACTGCCTGCAGCCATAAAGGTACTCATCGATGCAATTAACCACTCTGTCCTTTGCCAGGCTGACCGGGTCATTGTTCAATTTCCCTTCCCGGATTTTAATATATTGTAAAGGCATATACTGACTTATAAGGGTTAATGGTATCTTTACTGATTTCAGGTTTTCGAACAATTGATTAATGGCCTTCTGGACCTCAGGTAAGGGAAGATAATATCTGCACCGGTCCGACAGACTATATTTTCTGGCAAGCTTAAGCCTGTGCTCGTCACCATGATAATGCTTTTTCCAGTTATCAGGGTTTTTCAGCATTACCTCCTCCAGCACTTCAATAAATCCTGAGGGTTTTTTCCCGGTATTTTCAGTTATCAGCTCATTCTCGATGTATGAAAGACTGAAAAGTGCCTCTCTCAGAGCAAATGTTAAGGCGGGTCCTACCTTCAGGATGGCTATACCGTCCTGAACCATTTCACGGAAAGCAAATTTTGTCTGGTAGTCTGTTGAATGGCCTTCAAATACAAGATCAGGATATTTTTTCAATGAGTCACACAGCTCTTTTGCCGCTTCCCTGCTGTATTCATGAATACTTTCGTCACCAAATTCAACCCCCGGCTGCACCACGACTGCAATAACATTCTCCCAGGCATTTTCAAGGTTATGCTTAACAAATGCATCCTTGAAAACCTGTACTGTTTCTTCGAAATCTGCCACTCTGGTTACCTGAAGCCCTTCCTCTTCATCCTGACTGCCGCCGGGGATGGGAACCTCGCTTCCCACAACATAAACCGGATGAATGGCCTCAGGTTGACTTGCTTTGAGCTCTTTATAGGATTCCTCGGCTACTTCAGCCAGAACTGCGCCTCTTTCAGCAATCACTTTTGTGTCCAGTTTTTCATTGGCATTATCGTCTCCCAGATGCATACTGGTATCGATATGTATTTTTGTGAACCCTGCCAGCACAAATTGTCTGATTAGTTCCTTAGATTTTTCCATGGCACTTTGGGCAGGCTCGTTTTTCCAGGTCAGCGGTCCCAGGTGATCTCCTCCCAAAATAATTTTATCTTTTGAGAATCCAACCTTATCTGCAAGATTGTATACAAAGTTTCTAAAATCGGCAGGCAGCATTCCGGTGTAGCCTCCGTACTGATTAACCTGATTGGCGGTAGCTTCTATCAGTACGACATCGTCACTCTCTTTTGCGCGTTCCATCACCGCCTCTAAGACCAGGTCATTTGCACTGCAGGCTGAATAAATCCCGACAGGAACCCCCATTTTCTGTTTTTTTACTATTTCCTTCATTGGATGTAAACCACTCATCTTATACTCTCCTATTCATTAATCAATAAGATTTTGCCTTTTACCAAACCGGGTGTCTTATACATTTCAAAGCCTTCAGCAGCCTGTGACATGGGCAGCTTCTTAAATATCAGACTCTCATCAAATTTAAGCTGACCGGTTGCAAAATAATACGCTGTATCAGACCATTCACTGCCGGGGAAAGGTGCGCTATAAGACATCCATGAACCTGTGAGCCTGAACTCTTTACGGTTCATGTTCTCGAATAATCTGGGAGTAAATGTGAGATCTTTTGTGGGTGTTCCGATAAAGCAGACACTTGATTTGTTTCCGGCAAGTTCAAAGGCCAATTTCTCGGTAACATCAACTCCGGCTGTCTCATAAACAAAACCAAATCCTCTGTTTTCAGTCATTTCCATGGCTTTTTCCTTAAAATCTCTGTCCATTGTGTTGATAACGATATCGGCACCAAGCTTCTTTGCCAGTTCAAGTCTTTCCTCAACAATATCAAATACAAAGACCCTTCTGGCTCCCAGAATTTTAGCCCATTGGGCGGTAAAAAGACCTATTGTGCCTCCTCCGAGAATAGCAACATCCTCTCCGCCCCTGTAGTCTGCCAGTTTCAGCCCATGCAGCGCTACGGTGGAAGGTTCAAAGAAAGCACCTTGTTCGAAGCTTACGGTGTCTTCAAATTTTATGGCATTTCTTTCAGGAAGCTTTACATACTCAGCAAATCCGCCCTGTTCTCTGGAACCTATAAAGCTGTAGTTCTTGCATAAAGCATAATCGCCCTTCTGGCAGTCTCCGCATTTCATACAAGGCAGCAGAGGAGCGCATGAAACTCTGTCTCCAGGCTTGAGGGTTGTTACACCTTCACCGGTTTGTACAACCTCACCCGAGAACTCATGTCCTAAAACAATCGGGAAGTAATGTGCCGTTCCTGAATTAACCCTCGGTATATCCGAACCGCAGATACCTGCGACTTTTACCTTTACCAATACCTCATTGTTACCAATAACCGGAGTTGGGTATTCTTCATACCTTAAATCTCCCTTTGCGTGTAAAACAGCTGCTTTCATTTGCAAACCCACCTCTCTTATATTAAATATTTTGAATCTCACTGATTTTTTTCATAGAATCCTTTAATTTTTCATACAGTTCAAGATAAATCTCATAGTATTTCATGTATTTGTCGTGAGCTTTCATATCCGGCTCATGGAGTCTCGTGATTTGAATTGTTCTTTCAACCGCTTCCTCAAAGCTCTTGTATACACCTGTTCCAATTCCCGCCAGTATTGATGCTCCAAGAGTGGTGGCCGTATCTGAAGCGGGTACCTGTATTGGGGTTGCGGTAACATCGGCTTTAATCTGGGTCCACAATCTGCTGTTGGCAGCTCCACCCATTGCATTGAGAATGTCGGATTTGACACCGCTTTCTTCGGCTGTCTGCATATTATGGTAAAGTGCATAAGCACATCCCTCCATTACCGACCGGATCATATGAGCTCTTGTTTTATCATATCCGAGTCCGAAAAACACGCCCTTGGCGTTTTTATCCCATAAAGGGGATCTTTCCCCTGCCATATAAGGAAGGAAAATCAATCCGTCTGAGCCTGGTGAAACAGCTGCCGCTTCATCATCCATGATTTTGAAAATACTGGTGCCTTCGAGTTTCGCCTGTGAAGCTTCACCGGCGCACAGCTGTTCACTGAACCATTTGATGGCACCGCCTCCTCCTACAGTTCCTCCCTGAAGGAGCCACAATCCGGGTACCACATGGGTGCTTAGTATAAGTTTTGGATGTGAAAGAGCGCGATTTACGCAAATACTCATACCACCCGCCTGACCGCCCTGCTCCTGTGTCTGGCCAACCTTGTACACACCTGCGCCCAATGTGCCGCAGGCAGCATCCAAACCACCTGCCACAACAGGTATGCCTGGCCTGAGTCCTGTCATTTCAGCAGCCTTTTGGGTCACCCCGCCAATTACCTGATGACATGGGTAAATGTCTGGAAGCTTATCCCGGTCAACTCCCAGTTCCTCACACAATTGATCATCATATGTTCCTTTTTCCATGTTGAACATATGTAATCCATAGCCTTGTGAGCTGTCCTGCGTTATGGCACCTGTAAGCATGAACGCAATATAACTGTTACTTTGCAAAAATTTGTATGTATTTTTATAGAGATCTGGTTTGTTTTCCTTAAACCAAAGAATCTTGGGCGTTGTATATGAGGGTTCAAATGAATTGCCGCTGATACTGAAAATACGATCAAATCCAACTCTTTCAGTAACGTTTTTACACAGATCAGAAGCTCTCGTATCCATCCAGATTGGTGTGTTGTCAAGCACATTACCTTTTCTGTCAATTGGAATAGCCGACCAGCTTTGGCCGTCAAGTCCTATTCCGGCAATATCATTGGTGTCCACCCCACCTGTTGAAAGAATCTCCCGAATTGCAAGGCATACACCTTCCCACCACTCTTCAGGATTTTGTTCCACATAGCCGGGAGCCGGGTAGTACACCGGATAAGCACTGGTTGACTGGGCTATGATCCTGCCGTCCAAATCCATAACAGCAGCTTTACATGCTGAGGTGCCAATATCAATTCCTAATAGAAGGTTTTTCATACGGATACTCCTTTATGAAATTTTCTGCAAAACATTTTAACTGATTTGCTCTAAACATTTTGCTAACAGCAAGCAATTTGTCGCTAAACGTTTCGCTCTGACTTAAAAAAATATCACAGGTGCCAAAAAACACCTTCAACCTCTCAGGTCTTTCACTGACTGGTTTATCATCAGTTCAGTTTTTAATCTTACCATAGAAGGATAGTTGCTCATGTCGCCCCTTAACCTTCTTAATATAGTATTGGCAGCTATCTCGCCTATTTGTTCCATCGGCTGGACAACAATGGACAAGGAGGGTTTTACAATCCTGGCCATATGCAGATTGTCAAAGCCAACAATGGAAAGCTCATCGGGTATTTTAATATTTCTTTCATTTAATGCCATGATAGCCCCCAACGTCATTTCATAATTTGTAACAAATACTGCTGTTGGAGGGACCTGTAAATCCAATAGTTCATTAAGACGTGTATAACCGCTCTCTACATCATTGTCGCCTTTTTTCACCAGGGACTCATCGATTTTCATTGAATAATCCTTATGAACCCGCATATATCCTTTCAGACGTTCAACTGCTGTAAAAATATTATCCGGGCCACATATTATGCCTATACTCTTGTGCCCTCTTGTAATCAGATGTTCCACAGCGTTGTATGATGCATTCATGTTGTCAACCAGTATGGTATCGCATTCCACACCTTCCAGAGCCCTGTCAACAAGCACCAGCGGCATATTCTTATTGATATGCTCTTTGATATGCCGGACATCATCTCCCTGCGGTATGATGATGATACCGTCGACCTGCTTGTTTACAAGAAAATTAAACTTCTCTTTCTCCAGTACATTGTCATTTTTATAATCACATATAATAGTGCTATATCCGTTTTGAATCAGTACATTCTCAATATTTGAAACAACCGTGGTAAAAAATATATTTTTAAAATCAGGAATGAGAACCCCGATAGTCATTGTTTTATTAGTCTTAAGACCACGTGCAATTTCGTTTACTTTAAAGTCAAGAGCCTTTATGGCTTCATCAATGATTTGTTTATTTTTATCAAGTACATTTCCGCCGTTAATATATTTAGATATGGTTGCTATAGAAAGTCCCGTGTACTTTGCTACGTCCTTAATGGTCGATGCTATTTTGATCACCTACAATCGTGAAACGTTTCGCTCTACTTTGATTTTATCAGCAATTACTTTTCTAGTCAATAAAATTATTTTCGTAAA
>JAAYTR010000109.1 GCA_012523685.1 Clostridiaceae bacterium
TAATCTCTGTGCTATATCCAGCCATTCAGTCCTATAATGCCCCTCCCCAGTCTTCTCATCTACCAAATAAGGTTGTCCCATAAAAGCTTCGTCAGCACCTAAATCTCCTTCTTGTATCGGTGTCCCTCCACGGTCTATTCGCCCTATCTCGGTTGCACAACCCTGTTCCTCTCCCAATACTCCGGAAGGGCCTATCTTCAGCACAACCTCTGTTCCGTCGGGCTTTATAAAGGTGTCGCCCTCTATGGCCATTGGCCTGTATGGATCGTCATATCTTAATACCATAGGCTCTCTTACCGCCTCTGTTGACGGAATCACCACTTTTGCCCTTTCGCTTTTATCCAGATATCTTATGATAAATGCCGATGCCTGCGCTCTGTTAGCCTTATCCTCTGCGGCAAATCGCCCGTCGGTATAGCCCGATATTATTCCCGATCCATATACTATTAGTGCATATGGTTGGTATGCAGGATCCATCCGGTTATAGTCCTTTATATCTTTTGCAAGAGGCTTACACTTCTCAATGGTAAGCGGGTTTATTTCAAACTGGTTATATGCCCGGACAATCAGCTTAGCCATCTCACCTCTTGAAATAGGTTCTGACAGGTTTGCAAGAGTGTATTCTCCCTGCGCAAGAATTCCTGCCTGTTCGGCTTTTTTTACATCCTTAGCTGCCCAGTGAATAAAGTCCGGAGTTATACCGTCCAGTCCCTCAACACCGTACATAGCACGGATAAACATTTTTATAAACATAGCCCTGGTTACTGTTCCGGTTGGATCCATTTTATTGTCAAGAGATCCGTCTAAGGCACTTAATCCAACCAGTTTCACCATTACACTCATATACCAGGCGCCTTTTGTCACATCTGAATATTTCTTGATAACAGCCTCTTCCAGCCGGTTATACATATTTGAATCAATGTCATGTATAGATCTAATTTTGCTTCTTAAGTCCGCTATTTCACCGGTAGAATTATCAGACACAGCAGAAGCTGTGGACAGTAAGGCAACAGAAAGAATAGCAATAATCAAAAACAGAGAAATACTCTTTTTCATAAGATGGAATCTCCTGACAAATTTTATTTACTGTGGAAGTATTATTTTAATAATAACAGTAATATTATTATGTGTCAATAAATGGAAGCAAGACAATTTGTGAAAATACCTGATTATTGCATCATGTATTTTTCAAATATATATTTTTCCCGAAACAAAGGGTTTACGCAGTTTCTATTGCCTTTATTTTGTTTTTTGTATATAATATACTTTATTGTAATCAAGGAGGTGGATCATGGAGAAACTGACAATTTCAATGCCGGCAAAAACAAACATTTCTATTAATGTTAAAAACAAACTGGCAAGCGGTTATCATTCTGTAGAAATGATAATGCAGACCATAGACCTTTTTGATGAAATAACTGTTGAGAAAACCCAAAGCGGCGTTTCTATCCAATGTGATGACCCTAAACTGCCATGTGACCAAGGAAACATCGCTTTGAAAGCTGCAGAAATGTTCTTTAAAAAATGTCCCGACAAGGGAGGCGCAAAGATAGCCCTTAAAAAGAATATTCCGATAGCAGCTGGTTTAGGCGGGGGAAGCTCTGATGCGGCGGGGGTATTGAAAGCTCTCAATAAACTTTATGATAATTGTTTAACTGATATAGAGCTTACCCGGCTTTCGAGGCAATTAGGCTCAGATGTTTCCTTTTTCTTATCAGGGGGCACCCACTTGGCAAAGGGAAAAGGAGATGAGCTCACAAGGCTTCCTGATCTGGAGGGTGTACACATATTGCTTGTAAATCCGGGATTTCCGGTTTCTACCCAATGGGTTTATGAAAATCTGGATTTGGACAATTTAGGCGAGCGCCCGAATATCTCTAATCTTATTAGTGCAATTGAAGCAATGGATATAAACTATATCGCTATGAATATGAAAAATGTATTGGAAAGCGTTACTCTCAAAGCATATCCGGAGCTGCAGACAATAAAGAGCAAGCTTATCGGGCTTGGCGCTTTCGGAAGTCTGATGAGCGGAAGCGGCCCGACAATTTTTGGCATATTCCCTGATGGCGATACAGCAGAAGCGGCCAAAGAGGAATTCTTAAAGAAATACAAAAATGTATATCATACTATGACAATTGGTAGGTGGGAATGATGGTTAAAGTACCTAAATTAAAAATGGACAGTTATCAGCCTCTTAGAGATGTAATATTTGAAACATTACGGAAGGCTATAGTCAGTGGAGATATTAAGCCGGGAGAACGTTTGATGGAGGTTTCTCTGGCTAATCAAATGGGTGTTTCCAGAACTCCGGTAAGGGAGGCAATAAGAAGGCTTGAAGCAGAAGGCCTTGTTACTATGACCCCGAGAAAAGGAACTCATGTATCTGAGTTGTCTGTTAAGGATATTATGGATGTTCTGGAGGTACGTACAGTACTTGACAAGCTGGCAACAGAGCTTGCCGCAAAGCGCATGCAGCCGGCACAGCTTAAAGCTCTGGAAACGGTGCACAAACAATATATTGCTTGTGTTGAAAAGGAAAATATGGAGGGTGCCATAAAAAAAGACGTCGAGTTTCATGACATGATTTACGCAGCTTCAGGAAATCCGAGACTGGTTGCAGTTGCTGGTTCCCTGCGTGAACACATCTATAGATTCAGAGTAATTTATATGAGCGGAAGCAGCCTTATTGCCGAAAATGTTTTGAATGAGCATGAGGAAATTTTGGCCGCTCTTAAAGATGCACAGAATAATGTTGCATCTGATCTTGCTGAAAAGCACATAAGAAATCAAATGGAAACCATAATAAAGACAGTGACAGAAGATACCCGCAGAGGTGAATAATGCTTTTTAATTCGTTAGAATTTCTTATTTTCTTTCCTGTAGTGACCCTGGTATACTTTCTGGCGCCGACATTAAGGGTAAGAAATATTCTGCTGCTTATTGCCAGCTACTATTTTTACATGCAGTATAAGCCTGAATATGGTCTTTTAATGCTGTTTTCCTCCTTTGTCAACTGGTATGCCGGCCTTAGAATTGCTAATGCAAAGAGTAAGGGAGGAAAACGGTTATGGGTGGCTATAAGTTCTTTATCCACCTTAGGGGTACTGTTTTTCTTCAAGTATTTTAACTTTTTCAATGTGAATGTTTCCAGGTTATTATCATTTTTTGATATTTCGTATCAACCTCTAAGCATTAATGTCCTGCTCCCCATAGGTATATCCTTCTATACTTTTCAGGCTTTAAGCTATTCTATTGATGTATACCGGGGAGCTCTTGGGGCAGAACGGGACTTTTTTGATTTTGCCCTTTACGTATCTTTTTTCCCACAGCTGGTGGCCGGGCCTATTGAACGGTCAACAAACCTCCTTCATCAGTTTAAGATTTATCATGAATTTGACGCAAAAGGGGCAGCTTTGGGACTCAGGCTAATGGTTTGGGGCTTTTTTAAAAAGATTGTAGTTGCCGACAGGCTTGCTGTAATAGTTGATACTGTCTATAATAATCCTTCCGGATATAACGGGGTCTATTATATAATTGCTACCGTTGCCTTTGCATTCCAGATCTACTGCGACTTTTCCGGTTATTCAGACATTGCTATAGGAAGTGCCAGAATCATGGGAGTCGAACTCATGAGGAACTTCGAGCGCCCCTATTTTTCAAAAAGCATTACCGAGTTCTGGAGACGCTGGCATATTTCCCTGTCAACCTGGTTCAGAGATTATTTGTACTTTCCGTTGGGAGGAAACAGAAAAGGCTATTTTCGTACTCTTTTAAATTTATTTATAGTATTTCTGGTTAGCGGACTCTGGCACGGGGCGAGCTGGACCTTTGTTATCTGGGGGGCATTGAATGGTGCCGCCATTGTTATTGAGAAAATATTGGGAATTGGGAAAAATGCCGGAAAAGAGCTATATGTAAAACAAAAGGCATTAGAAAATCGTCAGAGACCGGTTTTGCTTCGCCTTGCGAAAGCCATTGCAGGAATTATCCCCATGCTTTTAACCTTTGCATTTACCTGTTTTACCTGGGTTTTCTTCAGAGCAAGAAATCTGGGAGAAGCTTTTTATATGCTGCCTCGCTTTTTGCAGGGATTTGATACTTTTAACCCTCAAGAGCTATTTAGCACCAGAATTATACTTGGGTTGGACTATTGGGAGTTTTTCACTGCAATAGGAGCAGTAATATTATTGATTTGTGTAGAGCTTTTGCAGGGAGTGGCAAGCCCGGGCCGTATCCTTTCGAGGATGCCGTCACCGGTAAGAATTGCGATATATGCCTTTTCCCTATCGCTTGTTATATGGTTTGCCTGGACCGAAACCCAGACATTTATATACTTTGCGTTTTAGGTAGGTAACAACTATGGCCCGAAAAAGAAAAGAACCGAATAAAACAAAAGAGATTGCAGTATTTCTCGCCAAAGGCCTTATCGTATTAATACTGGCCCTTTTGCCGGGCGTTCTTGTTATGCTTAAATTTGACCCGTACCTCTTTTTAGGAACACAGCCAAAACCCTATCTCTATATCCATAATGAGCGTTATCAGATTCCGGGAATGGCGCGCCACGAAGATTATAACCTGGCCGTCCTGGGCACCTCCATGATTGAAAACTTCTCAGACAGCTATCTGAGCGAAAAATTTAATGCCAGGGCTCTTAGGCTTCCTATAAATGCCTCGTACATTACAGAGCAGATAAAGGTTCTGGATATTGTTAAGAAATATAAAGATGTAAATACCATCCTCTGGGCTATTGACTATCGCACTGTGGATATAAATTTCGGGGATGTTTATGAAAAGAATGTAACCTTCCCTGATTATATGTATGATGAAAACCCGATAAATGACTGGAGATACATTATAAATCACAATAATTTCTACTTAGCCCTTAAGCAGTACCAAATGAGAAAGACCGGAATTAATCCCTTTGATTACTTTTTTACTGACAGGGAAGTACTGAATACCTGGACATGGAGGGGTACAAACAGAAGCCTGATTATTCAGGATTACAAGGACATATATGAGGGCAAAAAGGACCTATATGACAAAATTAATGCCCTTCCTGTTGAGGTAGCGAAAAAAACTATCGACAAGAGCCTTATAGAAGCCATAGAACGATATCCCGATACTGAATTTAAGCTGTTTTTTGCTCCAAAATCAATACTATGGTTTAAGCTCCTTGATCAGAGGGGAGTCCTTGAAAAGAAGCTGGATGTCCTTACCTATGTGGTGGACAGGGCCTCGAACTATCCAAATGTTGAAATATACAATTTTCAGAATGTCTTTGAGCTCACCGAGAATTTAGACCTTTATCTGGATGTAACCCATTTTAATAAAACGGGAAATTATTTTATGGCCGATGCTATGGCTGAAAAGCGGCTTCTTACTGATCCGGACAGTTTTAGAAAAGACTGTGCCGAGCTTATTTCCAGAGTACGCTCCAAAGAAATTAATCGCCTTGCCGAGGAATCTCTCAAGTGATATACTTTCACAAGAAATGGTTATCCTGAGCGGAGTGTGCCAAAAGCACAGTATAACAAAAATCACCGGAGGCCGATATGGAGAGCAAAAAACTGAATAGAAAAACCCTGGTATTCTTACTGCTGATTTTAATGCTGGCCTTGGGTCTGAGAGCAAGGGTCTTTTCAAAACAGATGAATAACATGAATTTGAGCTATGATCCTAAAAA
>JAAYTR010000007.1 GCA_012523685.1 Clostridiaceae bacterium
GAGCTTACAGCCTGGGTTATTGATAATATTGACTGGCACGATGAGGGTTAGTATATTAAATTGCTAGGGGACAAAGGCAAAATCTTGTCCTTCAGGGAATTAAGAATTAACTTATTATTCCAAGTTTATGCTTCCATATTAGAATACGCAGGACAGATTCGTTTAGCCTCTCTTCAGAAATTAACCCCTCATTTACCGCGTTAATAACGGCGGGGATCTGTTCCTCAAAATTTGTGCAACAAATAAGGTCATTGCCGGCAAGGACTGCAAGAACAGCGGCTTCACTGTCCCCGGTATAATTTTGAATGGCCTTCATATACAAATCGTCGGTCATGATGACACCGTCAAAATTAAGGTCTTCACGCAAAATTTGATTGACCTTGGAAGATAAAGAAGCAGGATAATTTTCGTCCATGGAATTGACAATATTATGAGAAACCAGAACGGCGCCGGCTCCTGCATAGATTCCTGAAATGAATGGCAAGAAGTCACTTGTAACAAATGTTTCGTAATCCCTGTTATCATATGCAATACCCGTATGGGTATCCAGGTTGTTCCCATAACCGGGAAAATGCTTCAACACACTGCCAATACGCTGTTTGTTCATGGTTGTGACAACCTTTTCAACGTATTCTGAGGTTAAAACAGCATCTTTCCCGAAAGATCTGGGATAAATATAATCAGTACTGTCTGTTGATACGTCGCATACAGGAGCCAGATTCAGATTAATACCCAATGATTTTAGAAAAGTTGCTTTTTCAATAGTGTCATTGATAATAAGTTCAAATCCGCCCTGATTGTATAAATCCCGGGGGGACATAAAGGGTTCGCTCCTGAATTGTTTATGCAGGCTTATGCGATTAACATTTCCACCTTCTTCATCAACCCCGATTAAAAGCGGTATTTTGACGGCATCTTGAAAGCTGTTTATTCTTGCTTTTATTAAGTCTATGGAGCTATCCCTGAAATCCCTGGAAAAAAGAATATATCCTCCGATGTTGTATTGCGCAGCCTTTTTTGCGGCATCCTGCTGAGGACAACGCACAATAAACATTTGTCCTACTTTTTCGTCTATACTCATCTTACTTAGTAGCTCCTGACTTCTCTCCGAAACCTTAGAACTCGGGCCAGGCTTTGAACCAGGAATTTGAGTCGGAATGGGGGTAATATTTGGAGACCCAATAGGGGGAGCAGGTATTGGTGTATTTATTACTCCGCTAATTTCCTTGTCAGGTTCAGGAATAATTGAAGTGGGAGTAGGGTTAGGAGTATCGTGATTATTGCCGCTTATTAATCCGGTGCATGCCGATATAAGCATACATATAAAAACTATTGATATTATAAAAAGATTGATTTTTTCCTTCATTATTCTCCTGTAAAACTGCTTTTATGCTGCTTTTTCTCTTTTTAGTTTACCATAGTAATTATGATATTTATATACTATCCAAGCTAGAAATGCATATACGAATCCGACAATATTTTATGGCACATAATGTAAATTATATAAAAATATAATATTTTATTAATTTGTAGACAATGAGAGAAAAGTATAGTAATATATGTAATAACAAACAGTGTAAATTATGGCATAAGGTGGTGGATTATGTCACGAATTAGGTTAGTTGTTGCTGATAAAGATTGTGAATTCCTTGAAAAATTTAGTACATATCTTCAAAAGAATAAAGCATACGCTTTTTGTCTGGAATTATTCTCTGACAAAAATAAACTTACCCAATGGTTAAGCAGTAATAAAACGGCTGATTTGATTGTCATATCATCTTCCTTGTACAACGACTTAGCGGAAAGGCCTGAGAATATGAACGTCTTTCTTTTAAGAGATTGTGCAGAAAGCTTGGTGCCTAAAAGCATTAACAGTATCAATAAATACAGTCCGGCAGATCATATTATGAAGGAAATCTTATCCTTATGTGCTGATTACATTCCGAGAGATATCAATAATGACAGCGAAAATGGGCATATAAACCTTGTATTATATGCGGACGGTAGTGATGCTTTAAATCCTTTGGCACAAGGGCTTGCATATATCAACGCTTCCAAGGGTAAAAAAGTTTTTTATATGAGTCTGGATGAGCTTTCAAATACGGATTGCTATTTAAAAGGTAATAATACCAGGGGATTGAGTGAGATGCTATATTATACCAAATCACACAAAGAAAACTTGTCCCTTAAAGCCGAAGTTTGTACTTCTTGTGATGCTCAAACGGGTATTCTTTTTATGAAAGGTCACAATAATCCCGAGGATGTAAAGAATCTTAATGAGAAAGAATTATCAACTCTAATCAATGCGGTACAAAGAAGTTTACCCTATGAAGAGATAATAATTTCCAGAGCTTTTATAGCAGACCAAATTACAATATCACTTTTAAATAAAGCGGACAGAGTATATATATCAGCTTTAAACTATCCCCCATCTATAGAGAGACTAAAAAGAACCGGGAATATTATTAGCAACTACGAAGATAAAAAAGGATATAAAGTTAAAGAAAAGGTTATTTTTTGTATAAGTTCGGTATTCCATAATCAGATACCGGTTAACATTGATATGCCGGGTTTTGCCATATCTAATTTGCCATATCCGGACAATATAGATTCAAATTTTTTTCCACCTTCAGATGTATACCTTGCAACGCTTGAAGAAGTTTTTAATAAAATCTGGGGGTAAATCAATGGCCAATATTCAAGAAATAATAAAAGAAATAAGAAAAGAGGTTTCTTTAAGCTCTGATTCCTCACTGGATTATAATGCGGAAGAGTTTGACAGTAAGCTATTGGAACAAATAGAAGGTATATGCTTTTCAAGAGGTTTAACTAAAACTTATAGTGTTGTTGAAATCAAACACATAGTAGATACCTTATTTAATCAAATGCGGAGACATGATGTTATTGAGCCTCTTATAAAAGACCGAAGTATTAATGAAATCATGATAAATGGCCCCAAACAGGTATTTATTGAAAAAAACGGGATGATTCTGGAGACTGATGTCTCCTTTGAAAATAAGGAGAGGTTGGAGGACTTGATACAGAACATGGTGGCACGGGTAAACCGCAGTGTTAATGAGGCAGATCCTATTGTTGACGCAAGATTGGAGGATGGGTCAAGAGTGAATGTGGTATTACCTCCTATTGCGTTAAACGGTCCTCTGGTGACAATACGAAAATTTCCTGATAAACCTATGGGTATAGAGGATTTAATCCGATATGAGTCCATAAGCAAAGAGGCAGCTACGTTTCTGGAAAAACTGGTTAAAGCTAAATACAATATCTTTATATGTGGAGGTACCGGATCAGGTAAAACCTCATTTTTAAATGCCCTGTCTTCACTTATACCAAAGGATGAAAGAATAGTGACTATTGAGGATTCGGCAGAGCTTCAGCTCTTATCAATCAAAAATATTGCCAGGCTTGAAACCCGCAACGCAAATACCGAGGGAAAGGGAGAGATAAACATGAAAGTGTTGATTAAGACTTCCCTGCGTATGAGACCGGAGCGGATTATAGTTGGTGAGGTGCGTGGAGAAGAAGCATTGGACATGCTTCAGGCTATGAATACAGGACATGACGGATCAATGTCTACAGGCCATGCCAACTCAACTCTGGATATGCTTTCACGTCTGGAAACCATGGTTCTGATGGCAGCTCCTTTGCCTCTTGAAGCAATCAAGAAACAGATTGCTTCTGCTCTGGATATTATTATTTTTCTTTCCAGACTGAGGGACCATACCAGAAGAGTACTGGAGATTACCGAGGTTGCAGGTTATGAAGACGGAGAGATATTACTGAATCCCCTTTATGTATTTGAGGAGACAGGCGAAGGCAAAAACGGAAAAATAGAAGGATGCTTAAAGCGAACAAATAATTACTTGATAAATAAAAACAAAGCAAAGCAAAGGGGGGTTGAACTTGAATAATAAGATTATGCCGCCTCAATATGATTATTATGAAATGAAACCTGAGGAACTGATAATCACATTGATTCTGGCCATGGGCGCATGTTTCGCGGTAGGACTTATCTTCTATGAAAAATTAATTATGGCTGCATTTTTGTCCCTGACAGGAATTCTTTATATTCCATTTCATAAGAAAGAACAGTTGCGTAAGAAAAAAGAAGTGTTAACAATTCAATTTAAAGATACCCTTTATTTTCTGTCTGTTTCGTTATCAGCCGGAAAATCAATAGAAACTGCCATATCAGATACATACAAGGCCATGCTTGGCATATATCCCGATAAGGACTGCGATATTATTAAAGAGCTTGAAATAATAAATCAAAAGATTCTTATGAATGAATCAATCGAAAAGATTTTTTATGATTTTGCTCAACGAAGCAAAATTGAAGATATAAAAAGTTTTGCCGATGTAATCATGATCTCTAAACGTGCCGGAGGAAATCTGATTGAAGTAATAAAAAACACATCAGACACAATAAGAGAAAAAGTAGAAATACAAAATGAAATCGAGAATCTTATCGCCGGAAAGAAGTTTGAGCAAAAGGTAATGAGTGTTGTACCCTTTGGATTGGTGCTTTTTCTTAAGAGCTCAGGTTCAGGCTTTTTAGACCCGCTTATGACAACAACCTTCGGGCATATTATTATGACAGTTGCTTTAATAATGATTATATTTGGTTTGATAATATCACAAAGGATTATGAGGATAGAGGTGTAAGATGGTAATTATCTGCTTGGTCGTGGTGACTGTTGTCGTACTTGTCTACGGTGTTTTTCAGTGCCTGTCATATAGAAAATATTATGATTTTTTCGCGCCCCTTGACAATAAAACATACTCCTATAAAAAATTTCTTCCCGGATGTCTTGGTATCGTTGAAATGCTTAAGCTTTCCGGAGCGGGAAGATACCGGACCAAATTGAATCAGAAACTTGTAATGCTCTATGGAAGCCGCAATATATCATATTATACAAAGGTTCATTGGTCTGTAAAAATATTATATTTATTTTTGGGTGTGATATTAGGATCACTGTTTTGCATTCTTGATGCATCAGACTATCTGATGCTGCTGGTTATTCCCCTTTCAGGCATAGGCTTGTTTTTTCTCGTTGATTATAATCTGGATAATCAGTATAAAGAACGGAAGTTCAAACTTGAAAGAGACTTTCCCAACTTTATCAGTAAGCTTATATTATTGGTCAATGCAGGGCTAAATATCAGGCAAGCCATCGAGCGGATTGTGGCGGACAGCAATAAAACAGACCCTCTTTACAAGGAACTGCAGACGGTAATATCGGACATTAAGGCAGGAGAGCTTGAATATGAAGCGTATATGGATTTTTCTGAACGATGCAAAATAAAACAAATAACAAACTTTGTAAGCATCATTCAGCAAAACATGAAGCTTGGCGGAAATCAAATGCTTTTTGAGCTAAAAAGAATGGGTACAGAATGCTGGGAAATGCGGAAAAATACAGCAAAGCAATTGGGGGAAAAAGCATCTTCAAAGCTAATGATACCCCTTTCTATCATGTTTCTGGCGATTATTCTTATTTGCGTAGCGCCGGTAATTCTGGAGTTTAGGAGTGCTTTTTAAATGAAAACTGTATTAAGGCCATCAATAAGGGGGCACTCAACATTGGAATATGCCGTATTAATGCCCATTGTTCTTATCTGTGTATTTATATGCATTGAAATTTTTTTGATTCAATATCAAAAATCGGTTGTCCAGAATATAGCAGAGGAAGCAGCCCAAAGTCTTTCAAGGCAATGGGGATATAAACCGCTCCCTGTCGATGAGATTAGCTCGGGTGTGTACAAAAGAGAAACATATGAGAGCAGGGAGGTTTATTGGAATTTAAAGCTCTTGTTCAGTAAGAAAAAGGAGGAAGCTGCCAAGGAATATATAGAGAAAAACATAAAAAATGTCGGATTCCTTAAGCCATATGTTCCGAAAAAAACCTCGTCAAATAATACTGAACCTAATCTTATTGTTGATGTAAATATTAAACCGGGATTACCTGCTGTTTTGAATGTTGAAATCATGGCAGCGTACCAGATGCCTATGAAAAACCTTATGAGGCTTGTTGGCTTTGGAGATTGCCTGATTATAGAAGGACATGCACAATCACTGGTATATGACTCTAAAGATATGATTAACACGACAGATTATGTTTATCAATTAATTAGATCAACAGACTTATACCAGAATTTCATAAAGAAAATTGATCCGCTGAAAAAGAATCTGGATATGATTTTGAAGGAACAGGAAGGTTAAAATGCTATTTAAACCAAGAGGAAGCATAACAATATTTTTATGTATAATTCTTGCTGTATTAATACCACTTTCTTGCATGTTGATAGATATAACACGCTATTCATTGGCAAAAAAGCAGGCAAAAACAGCTCTTAAAATTTGCACCGAGTCTGTGCTGGCGACATATGACAGACAATTAAAGGAGCAGTACGGGCTTTTTGCCATATGTCCAAGAGATGTTGAAAGCATGGAAAAAGAGATATACGAACTTCTGTCAAGGAATCTCAACACCGAATCAGCAGTAGATGGTTTTACGGATCTTTATGAATTTAAGGTTCTGAGTGTGGATGCCATTCCTTTTTACAATTATAGTGAACCTTTTGTTCTGCAGCAGCAGGTTTCC
>JAAYTR010000110.1 GCA_012523685.1 Clostridiaceae bacterium
GAGAGTATAAGTAAGCCCTTGAGCTTCGGCAACGCCATGGCATGTTATATATCCCTTGTATGTATTAAGGCCAAGTAATAGTGAGTAATCCTTCATCATGGCCTCTTTTATTCCCATATCGGCCATCTTTAAAATATACGGTAATGTCATACCGGCAAGAGCGTAGGTAGATGTTTTTGGTACAGCTCCGGGAATATTTGCAACGGCATAATGTATTACTCCATGCTTTACAATTACCGGATCTTCATGGGTGGTAGCATGGGGAATAGTCTCTACAGAACCGCCCTGATCGATAGCAACGTCAACTATTACGGACCCCGGTTTCATGGATTTTACCATTTCTTCAGTAATAATTTTCGGTGCACGGCCTCCGGGTATTAGCACTGTACTGATTAAAAGGTCCGCTCTCTTTAATACTTTATTTAGATTATATTCATTACTGAACATAGTTGCCACCCGGCCGTTAAAGGTTTCATCAATGTAGTTAAGCCGCTTCTTTTGGATGTCAAGAACTACTACATGAGCACCCAGCCCTGCTGCCATTCTGGCTGCATTGGCTCCCACAATACCGCCTCCGGCAATAACCACATTTACTCCAGGGACGCCGGGCACACCGCCAAGTAAGGTTCCCAAGCCGCCATTATTTTTTTGTAATAAATTAGCTCCTATTTGAACAGACATACGGCCTGCCACTTCACTCATAGGAGCAAGTAGCGGAAGATAACCGTTTTGCAGCTGCACAGTTTCATAGGCAATCCCTGTAATTTCTTTTTCCAAGAGTATTTTAGTTAATTTTATATCCGGAGCAAGATGCAGATATGTAAAAATAGCTGAGCCCGGCTTTAAAAGATCATATTCCTCTTCAATTGGCTCTTTTACCTTTACTATCAGACCTGCTTTTTGATAAATTTCTGCGGCTGATTTTACTATCTTAGCGCCTGCATTTATATATGCTTCATCGCTGATACCGCTTCCGATACCCGCACCTTTTTCAATGAGAACCTCATGATTTGCTTTTTTTAGTGTTAAAACACCGGCAGGGGTAAGCCCTACTCTGAATTCATTGTTCTTTATCTCCCTAGGTACACCGATAATCATAAACCAACCTCGCTTTTTTTAATGAATAACCTATTTGACAAATATGATGACGATTAAATGTTTTATATTAATTTATAACTATTGAGGTGATTTGTCTAGTATTTTTATTGGTAACTCTACTTTCATAAGCGTAAACCTTATGGAAAACTGTTATAATGTAGTTAATCAATTATATAAACTTTTAATAATTCCTTTTTCCACCCGACTAACTGGGCTACACTAAGTCCGTTATTTTAAGCCCACTGTAAGAAGTTAATAATATTATCAAACCATTCTTGTATTAACTCGTCTAATTGATTGAATACTCTTTTCTTAATAATAAGGAGGTAACGATTATGTGGAAGAGAATTCTGGCAATTATTTTAATTCTAGTCCTTTGTGTCTCGGTAATGTGGTTTGCAAATCCGCTTGTCCCGGTAACAAAGGTTTCAGCTGACACCTATAGAAGCGGCTTTTCAATTATTCCCGAAAAAGA
>JAAYTR010000008.1 GCA_012523685.1 Clostridiaceae bacterium
AATTGAAGAGGGCAGAGATTTATACGAAGTCCTGGACCTTGGGTTTGCCGAATGCAAAATGTGTGTTGCAGGCCCTAAGGAATTGGAAGGAAAAATGGACTCTGTTTCAATTACCAGGGTAGCGACTAAGTATCCTGAGGTGGCAAGAACATATTTCAGACATAAGAGGCGGGAGTCTGTTGAGATAATAAAACTGAGCGGATCAGTTGAGCTGGCACCTCTGGTAGGACTTTCGGAGGTTATCGTGGATTTGGTTGAAACCGGGCGTACATTGAAGGAAAACGGCCTTGTTGTTCTGGATACAATTTCTGAAATCAGCGCAAGAATGGTTGTAAACCGTGTCAGTATGAAAATGGAAAACCAGCGCATTACAAAAATTATAGAAGATATGAGAAAACAGCTCTAATACATTTTACAGAGGTTGCCATTATGAAGATTTATGAATGCAAAAAGGATAGTCTGGAACTATTGCTCGAGAACTTAAACAAGCGGAGTCCCGAGGGACAGCTTGAAGTTGAACGAGTCACCGCAGATATTATCAGGAATGTAAAAGAACGTAAGGATGAGGCTCTGATTGAATACAGCAGAAAATTTGACAGAGTAGAGCTTACATCTGATACCATAGAAGTTGCTCAAAATGAGCTGGAAAATGCCTTGAGCTCAATTGACAGAGATTTACTAAGGGTTATAGAAAAATCAGCAGAAAATATACGTGCTTTTCACGAGAAGCAGTTGGAGAACTCATGGTTTACTACTAATGAAAACGGTATCTTTCTGGGGCAAAAGATTACCCCGCTTTCCAGAGTAGGGGTATATGTGCCGGCCGGAAGCGCTCCGCTGCCGTCAACGGTTTTGATGGATGTAATACCGGCCAAGGTAGCCGGGGTAGAAGAGATTGTTCTTTGCTCACCACCCAGCAAAAACGGTAAGATTGATTCTGTAATTCTGGCTTGTGCAAAGCTTGCCGGAGTTCATAGGGTATTTATGGTCGGAGGAGCACAAGCCATTGCGGCCATGGCATACGGAACACAGACCATTCCCAAAGTTGATAAAATAGTGGGGCCGGGTAATATTTATGTGGCGACAGCTAAAAAAATGGTTTTTGGAATCTGTGGCATTGATATGATAGCCGGACCCAGTGAGATATTAATTATTGCTGATGAAACTGCAAACCCTGCGTATGTCGCAGCTGATCTACTTTCACAGGCTGAACATGACAAACTGGCATCCTCAATTTTATTAACTACATCAAAAGAACTTTCCCAAAATGTTATAAATGAGCTTGAAACACAGCTTTCAAACCTGACAAGAGCAGAAATTGCTACCGAATCGCTGGAGAATTATGGTGCCATTGTGGTTACAGAAACAATTAATGAAGCGGTAGATATAAGCAATCTGATAGCCCCCGAGCATCTGGAGGTATGTACAAAGAACCCATTTGACTTATTGCCTTTAATTAAAAATGCCGGAGCAATATTTCTGGGCAACTATTCTCCGGAATCACTCGGAGATTATTTTGCGGGACCTAATCATACATTACCGACATCAGGTACGGCAAGATTTTTCTCTCCTTTGGGGGTGTATGATTTTATAAAACGTCAGAGTGTAATTTCATACAGCCGGGACGCGTTTAATGCTGTTGCTTCCGATGTGGCAGCCTTTGCACAGGCCGAAGGGCTGACAGCCCACGCCGGGGCAGTACGAATCAGAGTAAATAATGAAGTAAAAGGATAGATATAAAAGCCAAAGATAAACGCAGCAGGTGCCGTGAGTGATGTCAAATGGCGTCAGCGAAGCGTGGATTGCGGAGCTACGCGACTTAAATCCCGGATGGATTCACTTAAGCTGCGCTTTTGACTCACTCTACAGGTACCAAACTGATGGATAAGATATCTGTTCTCTTATCTGAAACGGAGGTTAAAAATGAGTCGCTTTTTTAGTCGCAATACAAGGGAGCTTACTCCCTATGTGCCGGGTGAGCAACCGAAAGATAAAATATTTATTAAGCTTAATACCAACGAAAACCCGTATCCACCTTCGCCTTTGGTTATGGAAAGGATAAGGAATTTTGCTTTGGAGGATCTGCGTCTTTATCCCAACAGTGAGGGAGCCACTGTAAAACAGGCATTGTCAAAGTATTATGGCATATCCGAAGACGAGGTTTTTGTGGGAAATGGTTCCGATGAAGTTCTGGCATTTATCTTTAAGGCCTTCTTTGATAATACCGATAAAATCGGATTTCCTGATATAACCTACAGCTTTTATCCGGTTTACAGCGCTCTTTTTAATATTCCATATGTACAGGTACCTGTAAGAAGCGACTTTTCTATTGACATATTACAATACCCTGAGGACTTAAAGGGTATTATTTTTGCCAATCCTAATGCTCCAACCGGTTTACTTATATCTGTTGAAACGATTGAAAAACTGCTTCAGAACCGGCCCGACACCCTTGTAATAGTAGATGAGGCATATATTGATTTCGGCGGTGAATCATGCGTAGAGCTGATTTCAAAATATGATAATCTGATTGTTGTTCAGACACTCTCAAAATCAAGAGCGTTAGCCGGGCAAAGAGTGGGTTTTGCCATAGGGTGCAAGGAATTGATGGATGGTTTAGTGAGAGTTAAAGACTCATTTAATTCTTATCCATTGGACAGAATAGCCCAAATAGCGGCTGAAACTGCGTTCATTGATACAAAATATTTTAATGAAACAAGGCAAAAAATTATAAAAACCCGCCAATGGACACGGGAAGAGTTGCTCAATTTAGGCTTGGAAGTGACTGATTCTAAGGCAAATTTTCTTTTTGTCAAAATTCCGGGAGTTTCCGGGCCTGAAGCTTTATTGAAGTTAAGACAGGAAGGTATTCTGGTAAGAAATTTCAATAACCCGAGAATTTGTGACTGGCTTCGCATTACAATAGGAACTCAGGAGGAAATGAAAGAATTGGTTGAAAAAATAAAGAAGATAATAGCAGGTTGATTATGGCAATGATATAATGAGATAGGTTATGGAGGTATTGTGATGAGATGCGCTGAATTGACCAGAAAGACAAAAGAAACAGAGATTTCCCTTAAGCTTAATTTAGATGGAACAGGAGAAAACTCCATCTCAACCGGAGTGGGCTTCCTGGATCACATGTTATGCCTTTTTTCGGGGCATGGGAGTTTTGACCTTTATCTTGAGTGTAAGGGAGATTTGTTTGTAGACGGCCATCACACGGTTGAGGATATTGGAATAGTTCTGGGAAAGTCAATTTCAGATGCTTTGGGGAACAGAGAGTCCATAAAAAGATTTGGAACAAGCTTTGTTCCCATGGATGAATCCCTGGCTATGGTAAGCCTTGATCTTTCCAACAGACCGTTTCTGTATTTCGAAGTGCCTTTTTCAACCTCCAGGGTCGGTGAAATGGAAACAGAGATGTTCGAGGAGTTTTTCAGAGCTCTGGCGGTTAATAGCGGTATGACACTTCATGTCAAACTGATACACGGCAAGAACAATCATCATATAATAGAAGCTGTGTTCAAAGCCTTTGCCCGTGCTTTGAAAGAAGCCGTAACCATTGATTCTTCAATTCAGGGAGTGCTTTCTACAAAGGGGTTATTGTAAGTTATAATATAGAACATAAAACAACGGAGGATAAATTAATGCTCGTTAAGGATACTAATTTTATTGATTTACCTGTTTTTATCAAGGGAAAAGTAAGAGATGTTTATGAGGTAGGAGACGACAAGCTGTTAATGATTGTAACCGACCGGATATCAGCTTTTGACGTAGTGTTTGATGATCTGATTCCTGATAAGGGCCGCGTACTCAATGGTATATCCGAGTTCTGGTTTGATTTTTGCAAAGATATAATCGGAAATCATGTGATAACTACCGATGTATCTGAATATCCTATGGGTCTGTCAAAATTCAAAGAGGAACTGAGGGGGCGTTCCATGCTTGTAAAAAGGGTTAAGATGGTTGAAGCTGAGTGCATAGTCCGTGGATACCTTGAAGGTTCTGGCTTGAAAGACTACAAAGCTACAGGAGAAATCAGCGGCATTAAGCTGCCCGAGGGTTTGAGGCAGGCAGACAAGCTTCCGGAACCGATTTTTACGCCCTCTACCAAGGCCAAGGAAGGTCATGACATTAATGTAAGCTATGAATATGTCAAAGAGCAGATTGGCGAAGATTTGGCATCTTCCCTTAAAGAAAAAAGCATAAGCCTTTATAATAAAGCAGAAGAATACGCTTTGAGCAGAGGAATAATCCTTGCTGACACAAAATTTGAGTTTGGTATACTGGACGGCCAGCTTGTTATAGCCGATGAAATGTTTACACCTGATTCATCGAGGTTCTGGGAATTGGCAGATTATAAGCCGGGCAGAGCACAAAAAAGTTTTGATAAGCAATACTTGCGGGAGTATCTTGAGTCTCTGGACTGGGATAAGACTCCTCCTGCTCCCAAACTGCCAAAAGAGGTAATTGAGAAAACCAGGGCAAAATATATTGAGGCATACGAGAGAATTACCGGAAAGAAGTTTACTGCATGATTGCAATAATAGACTATGACGCAGGGAATCTGAAGAATGTAGAAAATGCCTTTAAAAAACTGGGGGCAGACCCCTTGATAACATGTGATAAAGAACTTATCCTTGCTAGTGAGGCGGTTGTTCTGCCCGGAGTCGGAGCTTTTGCCGATTGCATGGAGAGCCTTGTTAGAAAAGATATGGACAGGGTGGTAAAGGTCTGCATTGATATGGGCAAACCTTTTCTGGGGATATGCCTCGGCTATCAGTTGTTGTTTGAATACAGTGAAGAGCACCCAGATGGTTTTGCCAGAGGCTTGGGAATTTTTAAGGGAAGAGTTAAGAAGTTTCCTGAAGGCACAGGCTTAAAAATCCCGCATATGGGATGGAATAATCTCAGCTTTCTAAAACCGTGCCCTTTATTTGATAATATACCGGGAAAGCTCTTTGCCAATTCAGGATATGATACTTTCATCGGGCAAAGTGAAGAATCATATGTGTACTTTGTCCATTCATATTATGTAGAGGCGGCAGACAGAAGCGTGGTGACGGCAGTGTCACGATACGGTATTTCCTTTGATGCTGCCATATCAAGAGATAATGTTTTTGCAACTCAATTCCATCCCGAAAAAAGCGGACAAGTAGGGTTGGCTATATTAAATAATTTTGTAAAGGTGGTGCGGAGGGTATGATAATATATCCCGCTATTGATATAAGGGGTGGCAAGTGCGTACGCTTAACCCAGGGCAGGTATAACGATATAACAATTTTTTCAGACGATCCTTTAAATATGGCCTTGCAATTTCAGAATGCAGGAGCTAAATACCTTCATGTAGTAGATTTAGATGCTGCCAGAGGCGATGCTGATAATCGCGGGATTATAAGCCGTATTGCCAAAGAACTTAATATTCCGGTTCAAACCGGAGGCGGCATAAGAACTGTGGCTGATATCGAGGATGTACTGGGATTTGGTATTTCACGCGTTATACTTGGCACATCGGCTGTAAAAAATCCTGAAATGGTTAACGAAGCCGTAAAAAAATACGGAGAGCGAATTGCTGTTGGTATTGATGCCAAAAATGGCTTTGTGGCTATTGAAGGCTGGGAAAAGACAAGTGAAATTAAAGCGGTGGAACATGCCAAAAGGATGGAGTCATACGGAGTACAAACTATAATATATACAGACATAGCAACCGACGGGATGTTATCGGGGCCGAATCTGTTAGCAATGTCGGAAATGGTTAAGAAGGTGAATATTGATGTTATTGCGTCAGGTGGAGTAGCCTCCTTAAAAGATATAAGACAGCTGAAAGAAGCCGGGGTGGCGGGTGTAATTGTAGGTAAGGCCATTTACACTGGTGATGTGGACCTGAAAAAGGCTTTGGAAATGGCAGAATCATAAACAAATTTTAATTGAAATTACCCGAAAAAGGAGTTTGTTATGCTGACAAAACGAATAATTCCCTGTCTGGATGTCTATAAGGGCAGAGTGGTTAAAGGCGTACAGTTTGTAAATCTCATAGATGCAGGTAATCCTGTGGAATGTGCTGCTGCTTATGATAAAGCAGGTGCAGACGAAATAACTTTTCTGGACATTACTGCTTCTTCGGAATCAAGAGATATTATGCTGGATATGGTAGCAAAGGTTGCCGAGCAGGTTTTTATTCCTTTTACTGTGGGAGGAGGCGTAAGAACTGTTGAAGATTTTCGTAAGATATTGCTGGCTGGAGCCGATAAAATCGGGGTTAATTCAGCAGCGTTGAAAAGGCCCGAGTTAATAAGTGAGGCCGCGCTTAAGTTCGGTTCCCAGTGTGTTATTGTAGCCATTGATGCAAAGAAACGCTCCGACGGTACAGGCTGGGATGTTTACTTAAACGGAGGCAGGGTTAATACGGGAAGAGATGCTGTGGAGTGGGCTTATGAGGCTGAAAGACTGGGAGCCGGTGAAATTCTGCTGACAAGCATGGACCGGGACGGCACCAAGTCAGGTTACGATATAGAGCTGACGAAGGCGGTATCAGAAGCAGTTAAAATTCCTGTTATTGCTTCAGGAGGAGCAGGAAAATTCGAGCACTTCAGGGATGTCATAGTAGAAGGTAAAGCAGACGCTGTCTTGGCGGCTTCCCTGTTTCATTTCGGAGAAATGAAAATCCCCGAGTTAAAAGAATATTTGAGTAATAATGGAATTACTGTAAGAGTTTAAATTGACAAAAAAATAACAAATATGATAGTATTATGTCATACATAATTAAACATCCGTTAAAGGCAGGTAGTAATAATGGTAGAAGACAAAAAAATTTCTATGGCTGTCATAAGAAGGCTACCGAGGTATTTTCGTTATCTTTACGATCTCATGAAGCTGGACATTAAACGTGTTTCATCAAAGGAGCTAAGTGAGAGGATGCATATTACAGCATCTCAAATCCGCCAGGATCTGAACTGTTTCGGCGGTTTTGGTCAGCAGGGATATGGCTACAACGTTGAGTATCTATATAATGAAATAGGCAAAATTCTAGGTACAGACAGAAGATTCAGCTGTATAATCCTTGGAGCAGGAAATATGGGTAATGCTCTTGCAAACTATGAGAATTTTAAAAGAAGAGGATTCGACATAATAGCCATTTTTGATGTTGACGAAAAAAAGATTGGAACCAGGATAAATGACATTGAAGTGTACAGTACAGATAAGCTTCATGAGTTTGTGGCCAATAATAAGGTTGATATTGCCATTTTGACAGTACCAAACAAAAAGGTTATAGAAGCAGCAACAGAGATGACCTCTTTAGGCATTAAAGCTATATGGAACTTCTCGCCAACAGATTTAAGGCTCGGAGATGATGTTGTTGTGGAGAATGTTCACTTAAGCGACAGTTTAATGGTTTTAGGATATCGTTTGAAGGAAAAAGGATATTAATTTAATAAGAAAAATAACCATGATAGATCAAAAAAAGAAATTCAACAATGAATTTCTTTTTTTATATAGACATAGCAAGTATCTTCTACGATAAAAAACAACTAATTGGATTTATATGTGAAATTCTATTATACTAAATAATATGAAAATTGCAGATAAAAAAGTGAGTTGATTATTTGTTCAGGGTAGCAATAGGACAGGATAGTCACAGGTTTACAGAGCCTGGGGATAAAAAAAAGCTAATATTAGGCGGCGTTTTAATTGAGGGTTATCCCGGCCTGAAAGGGAACAGTGATGCGGATGTAGTACTCCATGCCATTACTAATGCTATTTCCGGCATTTCATGTGTAAATATTCTGGGGAAAAGAGCCGATGACCTTTGTCTGAATAAAGGGATAACTGACAGCACGGTATATCTTAAAGAGGCTGTCGCAACTCTGGGGAACAAAGAAATCATCCATGTATCGATATCAATTGAGGCACTTATACCAAAGCTTTTGCCCTATATTGATTCTATGAGGAGTAGTATTTCTGGCCTGCTTAACATCGATATAAACAGTGTGGGAATAACGGCTACGTCAGGAGAAGGCCTTACTGAATTCGGGAAAGGTAACGGGATTTTTTGTACCGCGATAATAACTGTGAAAGAAAAGGATAATAAGAAGTAAAGTCAGGATTATGAATTAATTGCCATGATAAGAACTTATGGTATAATATGACCACAAGCCTATTCAAAGCTTTGATTTGAATAAGCCCGGCTTTGCCGAATAAAAAGTATTTTGCAGAATGTTTATGATATAATTCTTTTATCGGGACAATAATTTAATCATTGTTTTATTTATAAATATTTTATATTCTTTAATATTTTGGAGGGACCACTGCAGTGAGTAAAAAAACATTCTATATTACAACACCTATCTATTATCCAAGCGGAAAGCTTCACATAGGACATTCATATACCACCGTTGCAGCAGATGCGATGGCCAGGTATAAGAGACTACAAGGCTATGATGTAATGTTTCTGACGGGTACCGATGAGCACGGGCAGAAGATTCAGAGAGTAGCCGCAGAAAACAACGTTACCCCAAAAGAATATGTTGATAATATAGTCAATGGTATAAAGAAGCTGTGGAGTCTCATGAAAATTACCAACGATAAATTCATCAGAACCACTGATGAATACCATGTAGAAGCTGTTCAAAAAATATTTAAGGCCCTTTATGACAAAGGTGATATTTATAAGAGTGAATATGAAGGACTATACTGTACTCCCTGTGAGTCTTTCTGGACAGAAACCCAGCTTGTGGACGGTAAATGCCCCGATTGCGGAAGAGCTGTCGAGAAAACAAGGGAAGAAAGCTATTTCTTCAGACTCTCAAAGTATCAGGATAGGCTTATAAAGCTGTTAGAGGAAAATCCGGACTTTATTCAGCCAAACTCACGCCGAAATGAAATGCTGAATAATTTTCTGAAACCCGGGCTTGAGGATCTTTGCGTATCCCGGACATCTTTTGACTGGGGAATTCCAGTGACCTTTGATGATAAACATGTGGTGTATGTATGGATTGATGCTCTTTCCAACTATATTACAGCACTTGGATATTTGTCAGGAAATGATGAAAACTTTAAGAAATACTGGCCTGCCGATGTACATCTTGTCGGCAAGGAAATAGTAAGATTCCATACCATTATCTGGCCGGCAATGCTTATGGCTTTAGATCTGCCTTTACCAAAGCAGGTTTACGGTCATGGCTGGCTTGTTCTTGAGGGCGGAAAAATGTCTAAATCCAAGGGCAATGTGGTGGACCCTGTTGTTTTGATAGAAAAATACGGTCTTGACGCCATAAGATATTTCCTGCTAAGAGAAGTTCCTTTTGGAGCCGATGGAGTTTTTTCAAACGAAGCCCTTATATCACGCATCAATTCTGATTTGGCAAATGATTTGGGTAATTTAGTAAGCCGCACTACGGCTATGATAAAGAAATATTTTGATGGAATTCTTCCCGAAGACAGAGAAAAGGGCGAATTCGACGATGAATTAAGAAGTATTGTCGTTACTACAAAGGCCAGGACTGAGAAATATCTGGATAATCTTCAGTTCAGCACTGCCCTTTCTGAGATATGGAAAGCAATATCCCGTACGAACAAATATATTGACGAAACCATGCCGTGGACTCTTGCAAAGAAGGATGAGAATAAAGCAAGACTGGCAGAGGTTATGTATAATCTTGCTGAAAGCATACGTATTATTTCGATTTTGATACAGCCATTTATGCCTGAGACTCCGGAGATTATCTGGCGCCAGCTGGCTATCCCCGAGAATCAAAGAACATGGGACAGTGCAGGCACATGGGGTATTTACGAACCGTCTTCAGCTGTAACCACTGGGGAAATCATATTCCCTCGTATTGATCTCGAGAAGGAAATGAAAGCTCTTTCGGCTTTAACATCCAATGATAATAAAACCGAAGTACCGGCTCCCGAGAAAAAATCAACAGAAGAAAAGCCGGAAGGAGTTGCTCTGATAGGGATAGACGATTTTGCAAAAGTTGACCTGAGAGTAGCGAAGGTAATTTCATGCGAAAAGGTTGAAAAGAGCGATAAACTTTTGAAACTGGTACTCAGCTGCGGAAATGAGGAGAAGCAGGTGGTATCAGGTATTGCAAAATACTATTCACCAGAGGAAATGGTGGGTAAGACATTGATTCTCGTAGCAAATTTAAAGCCCGCAAAGCTGCGTGGTATTGAGAGTCAGGGTATGATTCTTGCTGCATCTGACGGAGAGAAACTGGTTCTGGTCACTGTTGATAAAGATATACCTTCAGGCAGTAAGGTTAGCTAAAGAATGGAGAATATGCTTTGATTGACTCACATGCCCATTATGATGATGAAAAATTTGATATGGACCGTGATCAAGTACTGCAAGACTGTATTGCCCACGGTGTTACACATATAGTTAACGCAGGCAGCAATATTGAAAGCTCGAAAAAGTCAATTGAACTTTCAAAGAAGTATCCATTTGTTTATGCAGCTGTAGGTGTTCATCCTCATGATGCTTCAGAATGCGGTAAAAATACCATTGATACGCTCAGAACCCTGTCTGAGGGAGACAAGGTGGTTGCAATTGGAGAAATTGGTCTGGACTATCACTACGATTTTTCGCCCAGAGATGTGCAAAAGGAGTGGTTTGCGAGACAAATAGCCCTTGCGCGTGAGCTGAAGCTTCCGATTATAGTGCATGACAGAGAATCTCATAAAGATATTTTAGATATAATAAAAAGTGAAAGAGCCAATGAAATTGGAGGAGTGTTTCATTGCTTCTCCGGGTCTAAGGAAATGGCGCGCGAGGTTTTAAACCTGGGTTTCAGAATTGGACTGGGTGGCGCTATAACATTTAAGAATGCCAGGAGGTCTGTTGAGGTGCTTCGCTATGTGCCTCTTGATATGCTTTTGGTTGAGACGGATTGCCCGTATATGGCCCCTGAACCACACAGGGGAAAGCGAAACTGGTCAGGTTATATTGAGCTTATTCTGAAAAAAGTTTCTGAGGTAAAGGAAATAGAATATTCTGCGGCTGAAGAGGCTACATCAAATAACGCAATTCATCTATTCAAACTGCAATCCAATTACTAGATTTCCAGGGGAGTTGGCTATGAAAAAATTTGTAATAGTTATGATCGCTGCTATAGTTCTCTTTGTGTTTCTAATGCTTAATTATCTTGTGTGGGACAAGGAAAGACTGCAAAATCAGCGGGAAAGCGACAAAATCGAGCAGGATTGGCTTAGGGGACAGAATAGAATTCTTTCAACAACAGTCAATGATTTGGAACAAGCAAATAAGAAGCTTGAAGAAGAAGTGGCTTACCAAAAAACAGAGATAAGTAATTTAGAAGCAATGCTGCGTGCTGCCAAATTAAAGGAAGTAAATGATCTGCAGGAAAAACTGAAACAAACTGAAGCACTGAATATTTTTAAGAATATTATGAAAGAGGATGTAAAACGGGTTGTCGAAAAATGGTTTTTGAGCATAACACAAAAGAGTTATCCAGAATCCTTTGCATTTCTCGACAAGGATTTTACGCTCTGGGGCCAATCCTATGAAGAAAAAGAATACATAGATTTTATTTCAAATATTAATTCAATATCACTGGCTGAAGACCGCGACTCATCTCAAGAAGACAATTTTACAATTCTTTATGGTGGTGAACCGCACGTTATACAGGCAAGTCTGCTGGTTAATGTATATATTACCGACGATGCTCAAAAAAACCTTCCTAACCTTGTTAATGGAATTAATACTTTGGAGGTAGGGTTTATTTACAATTCAGAGGGAAAAAGCTGGGCAATATTGTATGTAATTACCAAAAAATAACGGAAACCCTTGACAAGAAAAACAATCATATATAAAATGTAAAAGCCTTGCATAACAATGAAAAGAAGAGGGCGTTTTTAGCCCGGATATACAAAAGAACGGCTGTTTATGCCAATGATGGAGTTACATACATATATAAAAGCAACAATAGTATTGATGCAATCAATTTAATAAGGAGAGGAAGTTTGAATGAACGGATTATATTTAACTTTCATCAAACGTACGCTTCCCCTTAAGCAATTGGCTATACTGTTGATTCTATCGGCATTTGCCGTGATCTCTGGTATAAAATTGTACAATAACATCAGCAAGGATGTTAAGATTATTGATAACGGTAAGCCAATCGTCGTGAAAACTATGGGTACTAGTGTTGAACAGGCACTTGAAAGATTGGGTATCTCAATCAGGCCTGATGACTATATTAGTATGCCCCTTGATGCAAATCTAGATAATGATTCCATGAATGTTATCAATATTAAACGGGCAGTACCGGTTAGAATTGTAGTCGACGGACAGCTTAGGGAGGTATGGTCCTATAAGGATACGGTTGAAGAAGTTATAGAAGAAAACGGTATTACGTTAAATCCGTTGGACCGGTTTGAAGGATTAACGGCTTCAAGCCAGGTTACGGCTGACATGGAAATCCGTGTAGTCCGTGTAAACGAAGAGATTACTGCCGAAAAGGTGGAAATACCATTTACCGTAGTTGAAAAACCCAATAATACGATGAACGAGGGTGATACCCGGATCGTTGTCAATGGGGAAAACGGAGTACGGGAAAAATATTACAAGATAACCTATGAAGACGGAAAGCCAGTGGACCGGTTATTCGTCAATGAGGATATCGTAAAAGCTCCTGTTGATCAGGTAGTTGAATATGGGACAGTAATGAATTTCAGGAATTCACGAGGTGAGCTGGTAAGGTATTCAAAGGTTTTGGACATGAGGGCTACTGCTTATACGTCATCCTTTGAAGATACCGGAAAGCATCCGGATCACCCTGCGTTTGGAATAACATATACAGGAATGAAAGCAAGAGAAGGCATAATTGCAGTTGATCCAAAAGTTATTCCTCTGGGAACGAAGCTTTATGTCGAGGTTCCCGGACCGGCTCCTGACTATGGTTTTGCTATTGCGGGAGATATAGGAAGCGCTATTAAAGGGAAAAATATTGACTTATATTTTGACACTCCATCAGAAGTAAGGCAGTGGGGCAGAAGAAAAGTCGTCGTGTATATCCTGAATGAGCAAAGCGATACCCGTTGGAAGGATAACGTTGATCCATGTAAATAAAATAAGGTATTTTGGTATAATTATTTTCGGGCGGTTAATACCGCCCGTTTTATATGGTATGATTTAAAAGAGTGATAAATAATCCTAAGAGAGGATTACCTATGATTAACACGAATGAAGTTTTGAAGAAATATGGCCTGAAGCTCACTAAGACTCTGGGACAGAATTTTCTTACTGACATTAATATTATAAGAAAAATAGTTGAGGCAGGAGAGGTAAGCTCCTCTGATCTGGTTTTGGAAATAGGACCTGGTATAGGCTCTATGACAGCTGAAATTGCAAAGGTTGCAGGAAAGGTTATTACGGTGGAAATCGATAAAAATCTTATTCCGGCACTACATGAAAATCTGGGAGCGTTTTCAAATGTCTCTGTTGTCAACCAGGATATTATGAAAGCCGACATCAGAGCGTTGATTAATGGTTGGACAGGCCCGTTAAAGGTCATATCAAATTTGCCCTACTATATTACTACCCCGATTATCATGATGCTTCTGGAAGGAGATATAAATTGGGACATACTGGTGTTTATGGTGCAAAAGGAAGTTGCGTACAGGCTTGCCGGCACTCCGTCTACAAAGGACTATAGTGCGATATCAATTGCTGTGCGCTATTATTCCGAACCCAAGCTTGCATTTACGGTCTCAAAGAATTGTTTTATTCCCAAGCCCGATGTTGATTCAGCTGTGGTCAAACTTAAAAAACGTGATCTTGAATGTGTTCGTGATATTAACAAAGAATTGTTTTTTAAAGTTGTAAAATCATCGTTCGGTCAAAGACGTAAAACTCTTCTTAACTCCTTAGGCTCGCAAGGCTGGCTTGATGGAGGAAAGGAACGCCTCAGGGAGGTTCTTACTAAACTCGGTATAAAAGAAGCTACCCGTGCAGAGGAGTTGACTATAGAGGATTTTGCCCGTCTTAGCCGGGAACTCGAAAAATATTCTGCCCGGAATTAAAAGGGAAATGTTATATCAGCCTGATTTGATGCGTATACTTACATGAAAGGGTCTAATCAGGTGGTATTATGCAGGCAGGATTTGCAAGAAAATATGCCATAATGGAGGAGCTTGACGGAGGCTTCGGTGCAGGAAGTACACCTGAGGCATTTGTCCGTTTAGATTGCTGGGAGGGTAGAATTCAGGCATCCATTCATGTTAAAGGTCTGAAACAGGGCCCGTTTAAATATGTTCTTTATTTGATTTTTGCAAGAAATGACACGCTTATACCTATAATGGCCGGCGATGTAAATATTGCTTATGGCAGCATGCAAAGCGGACTTGAAATAGAAGCGGAGACATTAAGAAATAATTATATTAAGCCTGACTCCATACGTTTTGCGGCGCTGACAGCCGAAAGCCAGAATAAAAAATGGATTCCGCTTTTTGCCAGCTTTGAGAAAAGCCATAAATGGGACGAGAGTATCAGACAATCAATTCTGATGAGTACCGGTAAAGAAGAAAAAACTGAAATAATTCCCGAACCTGAAATCTCTTATGTAGGGAAAACAGCTGATTTAACTGAAATACAACCGGAAATGAAGGAAGAAACGGTTGTTGTTTCTTCAAAGCAGGAACAAGCTCCAGATAAAGACACTCCACCCGGTACAATTAATTATTCTTCCAGATTATATCCTGAATCCGATTTTTCCGGGTCATACAATGATGTAAAGAAAACAAACAGGAGAGATTCTTCTGCAAAATGTGATATAAGTAAGCTGGAAGGTCTTCTTAGTAATAATTTTGAAGTTCATTTTCCTTTTAAACGGTCCAGCAGAGGATATTCATGGTATAGGGTCTCAGATTTGGCAAAGTTAAGTAATATTATGTATATGTCAGGAATAAATGTGCCCCTGTTCGCAAATCCCAAAATTCTGGTAGGATTATTCAAATATAAGCACATACTAGCCGGACTATACCGCGGAGACAATGGCTCCAGGTATTATGTTATTGGCGTCCCTGCCAGAGATGAAAAAGATAATAAACCCTTTGACAATGCTTGCAGATGGGTGCCGGCGCAGGATAATTCCATACGTGATATGGGAGGATACTGGTTGGTCTATGTAAGCCTTAAATCTGGTGAAATCGTAGTATAAACAGTGACCGATTTACTTCAGTTAAATATTAAATTGTTTTACCAGGGATTTCGGTTCTGAAACGTGAGGGTGACACCCCTTTTTCTTTTTTAAAGGTTTTTGAAAATTGAAGAGGATCCTCATATCCTACTGATCTTGCAACATCACCTATACTGAGCAGAGGATTGTTTAGAAGCTCGCAGGCTTTGTTAATACGGTAATTTATAATAAAATCCCTGGGGGAAATACCAAGATGCCGTGAGAACAGTGTTGAAAGATAGCTCCGGTCTATTTTTAAATAGTTTGCAATTCCGCCGACCGAAAGATACCCTGAAAAGTTTTTTTCAATGTATTCTACAGCTTTAGATACATACAGGGTGGAATCTGAGTTTTTATAGGCAACTGGCTCCCGGGATTGAGTTCTGTGAACCAAACGTGCCAGAAACTGATATAACAGGCCCGACAGCATTAAATCCGAGGATTGTTGACTCCTTGCCTCGACAATCATTTTGTCAAGACTTTCTACCAGAAGATCATTTTCATAATAGTAAAACGTTGGGCAGTCAAGCGAAAGACCGGCCCTTTTCAAAATCTGTCCGGCCTTAAGACCATGAAAACCTACCCAGGAGTACTTCCACGGCTTGATACTATCGGCTTTGTAGCTGACAATCTGGCCGGGGCATATTAAAAAACCCTGGCCGGCTTCAAGAATATGAGTGTGCCCATTAACGGTAAAACAGCCTCTTCCAGAGATTATTACATGAATAATATAGTGATCCCGTACACCGGGACCCCACGAATGCTCAGGCAAACATTCTTCAATACCACATCTGTATACATTTAAATCTGTGTTGTCTTTCTTAGAAATATAATATTTTTCAAGCAAGGCAAGTATCCTCCCAGTTAACAAAAACACATATAATACACACATTATAACATTTACCTGTGTTATATGTAAATTTATAATTAAAGTGGAGCAAGTCTATAATAATTCAAGGTATTGATATTTGAAAGGATGATAGAAATGGCTGAGCTTAGATGGCACCCACTAATTAAGGACTGGGTTATGATTGCTTCCCACAGGCAGGACAGACCGCAAATGCCCAAGGACTGGTGCCCTTTTTGCCCGTCAAGCGGCAATGTTGATGATTACGAGGTAATGAAGTATGATAATGACTTTCCTGCCCTGATGCAAAATCCTCCTGAACCGGATAATGTGGCTAACGCTTTTTTCAAGGTGGCGCCTGCATACGGCAAATGCGAGGTTATTCTATATTCTCCAAATCATACAATTACTCTGCCTGAATTGTCCGACAGTCATGTCAGAAAACTCGTAGATTTATGGAATGAAAGATTTATAGAGCTTAGAAAAGACGAAAAGATTAAGTATATTTTCATTTTCGAAAACCGGGGAGAGGTTGTGGGAGTAACTATGCCCCATCCACACGGGCAAATCTACGGTTATTCCTTTATTCCCAAAAAGCTTGAACTGGAGTTGGAATCTTGCAAAGAATACCATGACAGTAACGGCGAATGCCTGATCTGCAGAATGCTGTCCGAGGAAAGAGACTTCAAAAAAAGAGTAATTTTTGAAAATGAAGATTTTACTGTGGTTCTGCCATTCTTTACAGAGTATCCTTACGGGGTATACATTATAAACAGGAATCATAAGCAGAATATCGCTCAATTTAATGAAAGGGAAAAAGACAATCTGGCAAAGACAATACGTCAGACTGTCGGAATGCTGGATTCTTTATTCGATAAACCTTTCCCTTATATGATGTGTATGCATCAGGATCCTGTAAACAGCGGTGATTATTCTGACATTTATCATTTCCATATAGAATTTTTTCCGCCTATGCGTTCGGACGTAAAGCAGAAGTTTAATGCCTCCAGCGAAACCGGTGCATGGGCACACTGCAATCCTACCGCGCCTGAGGAAAAAGCAGAAGAGCTTAGAGCAGCATATAAAAAGTTTATTGAAAATGACTGAAGTTGTTTTATTAACATTGTCAGGGAGGAAACAGTATGAATCAGGAAAAATTAATTCAGAGCTTTTTAGGGTATTTTGGCGGAAGCAGCGAAAAAATCCGGATATTCACCTCACCGGGGCGTGTCAATTTAATAGGTGAACACACTGATTACAACGGCGGCTTTGTATTTCCCGCCGCACTTACATTGGCAACAACAATTATTGCCAGGCCTCGTAAAGACAATAAAATAAGACTTATTGCAAATGATCTTGAAGTTATGGTAGAGGCCGACCTGGAAGACTTATCGCAATATAAAAGCCTTAGATGGGGAAATTATCAGCTGGGTGTAGCAGATGAGCTTAAGAAAGCAGGTTTTAATATCATAGGCTGTGATCTTATGTATGATGACAAAGTGCCATTAGGAAGCGGATTGTCCTCCTCGGCAGCAATAGAGATTGCAACAGCCATTGCCCTGGTGAGTCTGGGAGACGAAGCTTACGGTAAAACAAAAGAAATAGATATGGTACAAATGGCGCTGATATCACAAAAGGCTGAACACAATTATGTCGGTGTAATGTGCGGAATAATGGATCAATTCGCTTCAGCTATGGGGAAAAAGGATCATGCAATCTTTCTGGATTGTAAGGATTTGAGCTTTGAACTTGTTCCCGTTAAGCTTGACGGATACTCCCTTGTTATAGGCAACACAAATAAGAAACGAAGCCTCGGAGAAGGTAAATACAATGAGCGCAGAGCCCAGTGTGAGGAAGGTCTCAGCATTCTCAAAAAAGAATTTCCTGAAGCTGAGTTTTTAAGGGATATATCGGTTTCAGATTATGAAGGCCATAAAAGCATGCTGACTGATGATATTATAAGGAAACGTGTTGAGCATGTCGTTTATGAAAATCAAAGGGTTATCGATTCTGTCACGGCATTAAAAAAAGGAAATCTGGAAGTTTTCGGAGAGCTAATGAATGAATCGCATAATTCCCTCAGAGATTTATATGAAGTAACGGGTATAGAGTTAGATACCCTGGTTGATGAGGCAAGAAAAATTCAGGGTGTTTTAGGTGCTCGTATGACCGGCGCCGGATTCGGTGGCTGTACTGTTAATTTAGTAGCCAACAAATCCATAGACGAATTTATTGAAAAAGTAGGAAAAGCTTATAAAGAAAAAATAGGATATGAAGCCAGCTTCTATATTTCAGATATAGGAGACGGAGGACGGGAAGTAGAGGTAATTGTATGAGCATATTAGTAACAGGCGGGGCAGGTTATATCGGCAGCCATATGGTAGCTGAGCTGCTTGAAAAAAACGAAGAAATCGTAGTGGTTGATAACCTGCAGAAAGGTCACAAGAATGCTGTTTTGGGAGGTAAATTCTATCAGGGTGATATTCGTGACGGCGAATTTATGGACAGAGTATTTACCGAGAACAGTATTGAAGCGGTTATTCATTTTGCTGCTGATTCGCTTGTTGGCGAAAGCGTAACTATGCCACTTAAATACTATTGTAATAATGTACACGGAACGCAATGCCTTTTGGAAAAAATGAAGGATTATAATGTCAGGTACATAGTTTTTTCGTCAACTGCTGCAACATACGGGGAACCCGAAAATATTCCGATTCTTGAAAGGGACAGGACTTTTCCGACAAACCCTTATGGAGAAACAAAGCTTGCTGTTGAAAAGATGTTGAAATGGTGTGATACGGCATATGGCATAAAATCAGTAGCCCTCAGGTATTTTAACGCAGCTGGAGCTCATAAAAGCGGTGAAATAGGTGAGGACCACAAGCCTGAAAGCCATTTGATTCCTATAATTTTGGATGTGGCTTTAGGAAAACGGGAGAGTATTCAAATATTCGGGGATGATTATGAAACGCCCGACGGAACCTGTATACGTGATTATATTCATGTTTCAGACCTTGCAAGAGCTCATAGTCTGGCATTAGACAGCTTAAGAAAGGGCAGCGAAAGTACCGTTTACAATCTGGGTAATGGCGTAGGCTTTTCTGTAAAGGAAGTAGTTGAGGTTGCAAGAAAAGTAACAGGTCATAAAATCCCTCAGACTATAGTTCCCAGACGTGCAGGAGATCCTGCTGTGCTGGTGGCATCATCACAAAAAATTAAAGATGAACTGAAGTGGAACCCAACCGAAAATGATTTAAAGACTATCATAGCAAGTGCCTGGGAATGGCATAAAAATCATCCTGAAGGATATGGAGATTAGGATAAACACCCCCTACTGTCATCCTGAGCGGAGCGTAGCGGAGTCGAAGGATCTTTTGCGTTAAACAGGGGAGCGGCTGTAGACTGCTGCGATTTAGCGCTCCATTTCCAACATCCAGTTTCTAGTCGCGCCCGCTACGCAATCCATGCTTCGCTTTAAATCGCAGCAGCCACGCCGCTTAATTATGTTTGTACAATTAACCATTTAAACTTTTCTTTTATTGCACTTTAATTATTAAGGACTAATTTTCCTAAATAATTTTTTTTATCTATTGACAATATGGTAAAATCCTAATATAATTTGTTTTAATTCATATAATTCCTATAAGTTTTATATTATTAATGAAAGCGGGCGTTGTTTATGAAACTACTATTTGAAAAACTGCTTCGCCAAAACTTCAGGTACGGACGAATGTGCCACTGTTAAAAAATCATATTGGAACAAAAATTAATTAATAAGAAAGGATTTTTTGACATGGCAAATAAGAATTATAGATTTGAAACATTACAGATCCACGTAGGGCAGGAAAAGCCGGATAGTGCTACTGACGCAAGGGCAGTGCCCATATATGCGACCACATCCTATGTATTTAAGGATAGTGCCCAGGCTGCCGGAAGGTTTGCTTTAACTGAGAGCGGAAATATTTACACCAGACTTATGAATCCTACAACGGACGTTTTCGAAAAGAGAATAGCAGCTTTAGAAGGCGGAGCTGCTGCTCTGGCCACCTCATCAGGATCTGCTGCTATTGGATACGCTATTCAAAATATTGCAGTTGCCGGCGATCATATTGTATCTTCAAAGACCATATATGGGGGCACATACAATCTCTTTGCAAATACTCTTACAGACTTTGGGATAGAAACCACATTTGTTGACGGAAGCGATGCAGAAAATTTTGAAACTGCAATTAAGCCGAATACAAAAGCAATTTTTATTGAGAGCCTGGGAAATCCTAACAGCGATATTATTGATATTGAGAAAGTTGCCGGGATTGCACATAAAAACGGGATTCCTCTGATAGTTGACAGTACTTTTGCAACTCCATTTCTCCTTCGTCCCATCGAGCATGGCGCAGACATAGTAGTTCACTCAGCCACAAAATTCATTGGCGGCCATGGGACGGTTATGGGCGGCGTCATAATAGACAGCGGAAAATTTGACTGGACACAGAACGATAAATTTCCCGGTCTTTCAAAGCCAAATCTAAGCTATCACGGCATTGTGTTTGCTGAGGCTTGCGGGAACCTGGCCTATATAGTTAAAATCCGAACTACCCTTATGAGAGATACAGGAGCTACTATTAGTCCTTTCAATTCGTTTCTTCTTCTCCAGGGGCTTGAGACACTGTCCCTGAGAGTGGAGCGACATGTAGAGAATGCGCTGAAGGTTGTAGAATATCTTTCAAAACATCCTCAAGTCGAAACGGTGAATCATCCGTCATTGCCCATCCGTCAGGATCACGCACTGTATAAGAAATATTTTCCGAAAGGTGCAGGGTCAATATTTACATTTGAAATTAAGGGCGGCTCCAGAGAAGCACAAAAATTCTGCGAGAGTTTAGAGCTGTTTTCTTTGCTGGCTAATGTGGCTGATGTTAAATCATTGGTTATTCATCCGGCATCCACAACACATTCGCAGATGAATGAAGAGGAATTGCTCGGGAGCGGAATTAAACCAAATACAGTGCGCCTCTCAATAGGAACCGAACATATCGATGACATTATTGCCGATTTGGAGCATGGGTTTAATTCAATAAAATAAATTAATGAGCAAATTTATGGAGTGCACTCCCGGAGAGTATTCGCGGGGTGCACTTTGTTATATATGAAAAGCTCCTTATTGCAAAAAAATAGAAAATAGTTTATTAATTAGTTTAAGTATTTATTTACACACAGGGGCTATAACATATATAATAGGACATGTTAAATGGATGTATAAATGTTTGTACAATTTTTTTATCGGAGGTATATATGGCAGGTATTGTTGTAGTTGGAACTCAATGGGGTGATGAAGGTAAAGGTAAATATATTGATATTTTATCAGGCGATTCGGATTATGTTGTCAGATACTCCGGGGGTAACAATGCAGGGCATACCATAGTATACGAGGACACAAAATACGCATTTCATCTTATACCTTCAGGGATGTTAAGAAAGGGTAAGACATGCATTATAGCAAATGGTGTGGTTATTGACCCTGCTGTTCTGATCAGGGAAATAGAAAGTCTAAAGAATCAGGGAATAGAAACAGCCGAATTACTCATAAGTGACAGAGCTCATGTTATTATGCCCTGGCATATCGCACTGGATAATCTCCAGGAGAGTATGAGAGGCAGCGAAGCTCTGGGTACCACCAAAAGAGGTATAGGACCCGCCTACGCAGATAAGGCTGACAGAAGCGGGATCCGTATGGGCGATTTACTGGATCCTGAATATTTTAGGGAAAAGGTCTATGCAATTAGTAAAATAAAGAACGCGATTATTGAAAAAGTTTACGAAGGCACTCCCATTGATCCTGAAAAAACTATCAATGAATATCTTGGTTATGCAGAGAAGCTCAGGCCGTATATCACTGATGTAAACGCTATTATTCACAGAGCATTGGAAGAGAGTAAGGTTGTTCTTTTTGAAGGAGCTCAGGCGACATTCCTGGATCTTGATTTTGGAACATACCCATATGTTACCTCGTCAAATCCAATCTCCGGTGGTGTGTGTACAGGTGCCGGAGTAGGACCAAGAATGATTAATGAAGTTTTAGGGGTAATGAAGGCATATACCTCAAGAGTGGGTCTTGGTCCCTTTGTTACCGAACAAAACAATGAGATAGGTGATAAGATTCGTGAGTTGGGGCATGAATACGGAACAACAACCGGTCGTCCACGCAGATGCGGATGGCTTGATCTGGTTATGTTGAAATACTCTGCCAGAATTAATGGTCTTACAGGGCTTTGTATAAATCATATTGATACAATAGGGAAATTGGACAGTATTAAGCTATGCGTGAATTATAAGCTTAATGGTAAGATAATTGATTATTATCCCTCAAATCTTAAAGAGCTGGCTCTCTGTGAACCGGTCTATGAAGAGTTTGAGAGCTGGCAAGGTCTTGATGTTTCAAGGATTAAACGCTATGAGATGCTTCCCGAACCAGCAAAACAATATATATGCAGAATCGAACAAATTACCGGAGTACCTATAAAGTATATTGGTGTAGGGCCGGGCCGGGAACAGACTATAACCATGTAAGTATGATTTGGGGATGTTTCAGGATTTTGAGACAGCCCCAATTTCTTTAATATGATAGTATTCTGTTAATACTTGATGATTGGGGAAATACTATGAGCTTACTTATAGATGAGTGGAGAATAATACAAGAAGATTTTTTGCCGGAGGAGAATCGCTATTTCGAGAGCATAATGTCATCCGGGAATGGAAGAATGGGGTTAAGGGGTAATCACGAAGAGGATTATTCCGGAGATACCCTCAAAGGCACTTATGTATCAGGCGTTTATTATCCGGATAAAACCAAAGTTGGCTGGTGGAAGAACGGGTATCCTGAATATTTCGCCAAGGTATTGAATGCAATTGATTTTATTGGCATCAAGGTAAAAATTAATGGAGAGAATATTGACCTTGCCGCTTGTAATTTCTCTGATTATAAAAGAGAGCTGGACATGAAGAATAGTGTTTTACACAGAAGCTTCGTTTATATTGACCCCGCAGGCTCAGAATATGAAATCAATACCGGGAGGTTTATCAGCTATCATGATCGTGACATTGCGGCAATCAGATATTCAATAAAAGCTCTAAATAATGATGGTGAGCTGGAATTGCTGCCATTTCTGAATGGTGATGTAAGAAACGAGGATGCCAATTATCAGGAAAAATTCTGGGAATATGTATCAAGCTCTGCAACCGATTCAATTTCTTATTTGCACATGAAGACTCTGAAAACCAATTTCAATGTATCAGCAGCTTTTGCATGGAGTATAACCGGTACAGATACTCTTGAGAAAGAAGCAGTGAATTTATCTGATGGTGAGTTTGTCGGAACACGGATAAAAGCCAGTATTCCCAGGGGTAAAACTATTACGCTCGAAAAATATATTTCGGTTATAAGCGACAGATATTATGAGACCGATAAGATAAGCAATATTTCGGTAAAAAAAGCTCAGGAAGCCTTAGATAAAGGGTATAACGGTCTGTTTTCCGCTCATAAAAAAAAATGGGCTGATATATGGAGCATGGGTGACATAAGCATCAGCGGTGATACAGCAGCCCAACAAGGAATAAGATTTAATATTTATCAGCTTAATTGTATGTATTCAGGGGATGACCCGCGGTTAAACATTGGACCTAAGGGGTTCACAGGAGAAAAATATGGAGGCGGCACCTATTGGGATACGGAGGCTTACTGTCTGTATTTTTATTTGGGGACAAGAAAACCGGAAATAGCCAGGAACCTGTTGGAGTATCGCTATAATCATCTTGAAAAGGCGAAGGAAAACTCAGCGAAGCTTGGAACACGCGGAGCATTGTACCCCATGGTGACCATGAATGGTGAGGAATGTCATAATGAATGGGAAATCACCTTTGAAGAGATACACAGAAATTGTGCCATAACCTACGCAATAAAAAACTATACCGAGTATACAAATGATGAATCGTATCTTCTGGAAAAAGGAATAGATGTGCTGGTTGAAACCTCAAGATACTGGGTATCAAGAGTAAACTATAATTCAGATAAAAATGTTTATATGATACTGGGTGTTACAGGGCCCAATGAATATGAGAACAATGTGAATAATAACTGGTATACAAACCGCATGGTAAAATGGAGCCTTCAATATTCCGTTGATACTCTAAAAATGATGGAGGAAAGCCATAAGTCACTATACAGAGAAACTATTGACCGGCTGGGTATTTCGCCTGATGAAATAGAAAAATTTAAAGATATCAGTGAAAAGATGTATCTTCCTGAGGATAAAAAACTGGGTATTTTTCTTCAGCAGGACGGATTTCTTGACAAAGAGATAATACCTGCAGAATGCCTGAAATCATCTGATTTACCTTTAAATCAGAATTGGTCATGGGACAGGATATTAAGATCATGTTATATAAAGCAGGCCGATGTTATTCAAGGGTTATGGTTCTTAAATGACGAGTTTACGAAGGAAGAAAAAATAAGAAACTTTGATTTCTATGAGCCACTAACTGTACATGAATCATCACTTTCCCCGTGTGTTCATTCCATTCTGGCAGCAGAAACAGGACGTGAAGAAAAAGCCTATGAGCTTTACCTTAGGACTGCAAGGCTGGATCTGGACAACTATAATAAAGACACCGATGACGGACTTCACATAACTTCCATGGCAGGCACGTGGATGAGTATTATATACGGCTTTGCCGGAATGAGAATCAAAAAAAGGAAACTATATCTTTCTCCATTTAAGCCTGAATCGTGGAAGGAATATTCATTTTTCCTGGTATTCAGGGGCCGAATAATAAATATCACCGTATGTGACACAGATATAATAATTAATCTGGAAAAAGGGGATCCCTTTGATATAACTCTATATGGAGAGAATGTGACAGTAAGGGAAGGCAGAAACCAATACAGGCGATAGATTATGCGAAAACCTTTATGTGTATAAAATTATACCTGGCTATTACCACCGCCGGTAAGTATGAAAAAAACCGGGGATAAAACTTCCCCGGTTTTTTTGTGAATATGCTTAGATAGCTAAATCCACGTGTTGTATAGTTCCTACCTGACCGTTTTCTTTAAGGAAAACACCTGTTGAACGAATCTGGCCTAATGAATTGTTTGCTTCGGTTTTTAGCCCATACTCCGAGCGAACATTGCCCAGATAAATAGCCCCCACTCCAACCTGTCCTAAGGCTAAAAGGGTTTTGTTGCCATCATCATCCAGAGTCCATATTCTCAGCTTATCGAATATTTCGTCATTCTCGTCTATCCAGCCGTTTTGGTCTTCATCATATACTGCCAGCTCGTTAAAACCATTACCGCTTTTGGGGCCAAAAAGCTCACTGCCATCATCAATAATATTGTTATTATTGCGGTCCAGAGCTAAAAAACCTGAACCCATTCCGGTGAAAGCAATGTTATCCTTTTTGCCGTCACAATCAATATCAAAGTAATAATTCCTGTCGCCAAGTGATGCCGAAGCATTTTTAAAATTAATGACAAGAGGATCGAGCAGGGCATCTCCAGCGCGGATGGATATGTGTTGATAACTCATAAACTCACGACTGACATTAAAATTCAGATTGAAGTTTATTGTACGGCCATCTTCGGTTACCACACTTCCCGAAGAACTGAATGACATACTCTCAGCCTCACGGTAAAATTCATGCCTGTCATACCTTAGACCCCAGCCGGGAGGTGCTGGTGTATTCTGGCCGGATCCTACTGTTTCCTTGCTTTGCAGCTCTTCCGGCTCAAAAACTTTAAGCTTGATTTTTTTACCGGTGAGGACATAGATAAAGTGTTCAATCAGTCTGATTTTTTCCTTATCCTTGTCAGTTAATTCAACAGCCACAGTGTTTTGAGAATCACCTGGAGTTGATATGTCAGCATTTTGCTGCAGTGCTTTCCCTTTCTCTGATATGTCAATAAGGATGTTCTCTTTTGTAATTTGATTCTGTTCCTGGTTCCAGAACTGAATTGTTTCTTTTGCAGAGTGATGCTTGACAGCAGACCATTGAGCGTTCATCTGAACGCGTGAATCCGCAATTTTCATAAGACATGCCTCCTTGCAAAAACAACTATCCCTGGTTATGAATTTGTTATTAAATATATCGGCAATTTCAGTGAATGCATCAACCAGTGTTTTATTGTATGATATAAATATAGAAGTAAAGAGGTTAGGGATAGTAATGAATAAATGGGATGATTTTGTAAGAGCATGCTCCTCCTGTAATAAATGCGGACTTCATCAGAACAGAAAAAATGTAGTTATCGGAAGAGGTATTAGTAAGCCGGCTCCAATACTTTTTGTTGGAGAGGGCCCGGGAGAACAGGAGGATATTCAGGGGCAGGCTTTTGTAGGCAGAGCCGGAAAGCTTCTTGATCTTCTTTTAGATGCTATGGAAATAAAACCTGAAGATTATTACATTACAAATGTTGTTAAATGCCGGCCACCCGATAACCGTATTCCGACAAGGGATGAGGTCGAAGCCTGCATGCCGTGGCTGAGATACCAGTTTAGTGCAATAAAGCCGTCAATAGTGGTATGCCTTGGATCGACGGCTGCTAAGGCTTTAATAGATAATGATGTTAAGATAACCAAAATCCGCGGCAATTGGATTGATAAACAGGGGAAAATACTGATTATGCCCACATATCATCCGGCAGCGGTATTAAGAGATAGTCGGAAAAGGGCAGACTTTTACCTCGATTTTAAGAAAATTCGTGAGAAGTTATTGCAAATGGCTCCGGGCAAAAATTAGACAAGAACACTTTAACATGTCCGCATGCATATCATAGAGTATGAGCTTTCAGCCAAGAGGTTTTAGATGTACTATTTAGATAATGCGGCGACCTCATTTCCTAAGCCTGTGGAAGTCTATGACAGGATGAATTCATTTATAAGGGAATCCTGCGCCAACCCCGGACGTTCATCTCATGAAATGGCAAGAATCTCGGCAACTTGGGTAATGAAAACAAGAGAGGCTGCAGCAAGCCTTTTTAATATCGACAACCCCCTCAGGATAGGATTTACAGCAAACGCTACTCATGCCTTGAATATGGCAATACAAGGTGTTCTTAAGAAAGGCGATCATGTCATAACTACAGCAATGGACCATAACTCGGTTTTAAGACCCCTGCATGAGCTTAAGAGAAAAGGCTTAATAGATTATACAGTAATAATGCCGTATAACTCATACGGTGCAATAGACGCTTTTGCGGTATCCAGAGCTGTGAGGTCCAATACCAGGTTAATTGTATTGACTGTTTCATCAAATGTTACAGGTACCATTATGCCATATGAGGAAGTTGGGGAAATAGCGCGGAGAAAAGGTATTATTTATCTGATTGACGGTGCCCAGGGAGCTGGAGTATTGCCGTTGGATGTTAAGAAAATGAATATCTCGATGCTGGCATTTCCCGGACACAAAAGCCTGATGGGACCGCAGGGAACCGGAGGATTATATGTAAGAGAGGGTCTTACCTTAAGTCCTATAATGCAAGGAGGAACGGGAAGTCGCTCATTTGAGACAGTTCAGCCGCTTTTTATGCCGGATATCATTGAATGCGGAACCTTAAATACCCCGGGGATTGCAGGTCTTGGTGCCGGGATTGAATTCATTCTTAAGACCGGTACAGATGCCATTCTTAAAAGAAAAGAGCATCTTATTGCCAGACTCTATGAAGGTTTGGCTGTGCATAAGAGAATAAAGCTTTATTCGACTGCTGAGAATCATAAGAACAGCGGAATAATTTCTTTCATTATTGATGGAATGGACTCTTCCGAAATTGCCAACATTTTGGACTCAAGATATCATATTGCAGCCAGATCCGGCTTTCATTGCGCCCCTTTGGCTCACAAAGCGCTGGGGACAGAGAAAACAGGCCTGTTGAGACTTAGTTTGGGATATTTTAATACTCCTGACGAAATTCAATATACTATTGACAGTATAAAGGAAATTGCTGAGTATAACAAAACTTAGATATCAATAAAAGTAATTTCGGGAAATGAACCCAGCCTTAAAGGGACTACGACATTGCCTATTCCACGGCTTATATAAACCGGGGTACCGTTAATTGTATGTAGTCCTTTACGATAACCTGCCCTGCAGGTTTCTTCATTTCTGAAAATTTTGTATTCCAGACCGAAGGGCATCCAGATCTGACCGCCATGGAAATGGCCTGACAGCAAAATATCAACTTCTCCGGGGGACAAGGACAGTGCAATTTCCGGATTATGAGTAAATGCAATAGTCATATCTGCATCAGGATCTGTTTTTGAAAGGGCAAGCTCTTTATCGGGATTACCCTGTCTGTAATCATCAATGCCAACCAGATTTATACTTTTTCCGGCCTTTCTGAAAACTGCAGATTCATTTATCAGTACTTTCAGACCAATATTCTTTATATTGAACATAAAAAGTTTTTTAGCATTCGGGTTTTTTTTAAAACAGATGTGATCATGATTTCCCGGAACAGCAAAAACCGGAATATTTCCCGCAATTTTTTTAATCCAGTGAGTAAAAGAGGAGATATGCTTTTC